>JAAYHT010000009.1 GCA_012735285.1 Clostridiales bacterium
GAGTAGGGCAATACCAAGAGTATCAAAAGATAGGGAAAAATGTACAGATTATTTCTAACAAAGTACCTGTAAAAATTAAGAACAAAGTAGAAGGTGCGGTTGTCAATTTCAAGGAAATAGAACAAGTAATAGAAATGGAAAAAAAGATCCGTGCCGAACTATGGAAGAAAAAAAGTGTTGCTAAATATAGCATTAATGATATTGCAGGAATTAGTAAAAAAATCACAGAAGCAAAAGAACTGGTTAGAAGATTTGGTAAGTTTGATTCTAATGTTCTAATATGGGGAGAAACGGGGACGGGTAAGGAACTATTTGCGCAATCAATTCATAATGAAAGTAAAAGAAAAAACGAGCCTTTTTATGCAATAAATTGTGCAACTTTACCAGAAAACCTATTAGAAAGTGAACTTTTCGGATATGCTGAGGGTTCATTCACAGGAGCAAAAAAAGGTGGAAAGGCAGGATTATTCGAACTTGCACATAACGGTACTCTTTTCTTGGACGAAATAGGAGATATGCCGCTTTCATTTCAAAGTAAGTTGCTGAGGGCGCTTCAAGAAAAAGATATTAGAAGGATAGGTGATGATAAACTAATTTCTGTTGACGTTAGGATTATAGCAGCGAGCAATAAGAATCTCTATCATGAAGTATTAAAAGGTAATTTTAGAGAAGATTTATACTATCGAATCGATGTAATGAACCTAAAGATACCTCCTTTAAGAGAGAGAATGGAAGACATACCATATTTAATAGAATATTTTATGAAAATTTATAAAAAAGAATTCAATTCTAATAGAAATTATGTATTTGACGATAATGCAATGAATTTCCTAAAAAACTATATGTGGAGAGGTAATGTAAGAGAGTTGCAAAATTTTGTAGAAAGAATCTATATATACGGGAATGAGAAAAAGGTTATCAATGAAGAAGATGTAAGAGACTTACTGCGGGTTCAGGATAATATGGAAACATTAGATGGGCCCTCACTAAATGGTACGCTTGAAGAGATTAAAGATAATGCTATAAAAGAAGCATTGAAACGCTTTGATGGCAATCGAACGCAAGCAGCTAAATATTTAGGTGTTAGTAGAAGTTATCTATGGCGACATTTAAACGGTGTTGGTAAGTAATTATACAAATTTACCGGAAACAACAAAGAAACGAACATAGCAACAATTCATTCGTTTCTTTGTTTTTCTAAAGGAGAGAGGAGGACACTAAATATCTACAGCAAAATTAATGCCATTTATGTTGAAATGTTTTTGATAGACTCAGAGTCTGTGAGCAAATATTAATTGTTTCAAAAAGAAACACATTCGTCTTATGTTGAAACACCTTGACTGGATTAAATAATTTAAAAATAAAGGTCATATTTAAAGAATACATATAATCAAAGATGCCTTAATAAAGAATGGGTACTGGCATAGGTCTTGCTAAATATTAAAGTACGGGGAATAGGTATTTAGGGGGGATAACCATGTGTTGGGAAATTTCAGTTTTATATTTCGGGCATATTACAAGCCCTAAGTCCTCAGCTACAGCAGGCATTGATGATGATTTGATTCTGGATAACCCTTATTTAGGTTTCCTACTACAAAAAGATGGTGAAAATGTACTAGTAGATACGGGTATTAACGAAAGATTTATTGTGGACGGTAAAGCCTGGGCAGGTAAGCCCGCTGTTGGAGGTACAAAGTATGTTATAGAAGCATTGAAAAATAAAGGGCTCACCCCTGATGATATTGACATTGTAATCTATACACATTTACATAATGATCATGCCGGAGGCTGTAGCCTCTTTCCGAATGCATTAACAATTTTTCAAAAAGATGAATTATATAACCTGCTGAATCCCTTGCCTTCACAAAAAATCCGTTCTGATTATGATATGGACGTCATTGACGAGCTTCTTTCTCTAAAGAATATCTGCATGGTAGACGGTGATGGAGAATTAGGAAACGGAATCAAGTATTATAAAACTCCTGGTCATACACTAGGCAGTATGAGTATTTATGTAAATACGGAATATGGGCCGAGAATTATGATAGGAGATTTTTGTCATTATACATATATGTTGTTCCCACAGACCGAAAGGATAATGCTGGCAGATGGAACAGTAAAAAAGATTACACCGCTACCTGAAAGTTACGGTCCTGTTTTCGCTCATAACGTTGTATATGATCATTATGCATTTTATGACTCATATTATAAATTAAAATCCTTAGTACCGAAATTTGAACCTCGGTATTTTTTATGCGGACACGACGCTAAGCTGCTGTATACGGGTGCGAAAAATGATTTCGTATGAGTTTTTGATGTTGGGAGGTGAGAAAGGAAAAAAAGTATTCTTAAAAAGATTAAAAATCTTCTATGTATCGAAAGGAGAGGGAAATGAATAAGAGGAAGATTATATCCATACTATTAGCATTGATTGTTTTGCTATGCATGTTTTTCGCTACCGCTTGTGGAGGCGCCGAAAGCACAGGTGGAGAAGGTGAAGGTAAAGATTGGCCAGCCTCAGTTACATTAATCGCTGGGCCAGTTGGCGGTCCTTGGTACCCTGTTATGGTTACATTTGCAGAATACTTAACGGAAGAGATTCCCGAAGTAACTTGGACAGTAATAGATGGGGGATCCCTTGGGAATATCAGGGTTGTAAATGAAGGGGTTGATGCTCAAATAGGTTTGACCCATCTAAATATGCTGGAGAAAGCTTTAGAAGGTACTTTGTCTGCTACAGAGGGCGAAACTTTTGATAATGTTGCAATAGGGAATGCAGTAACCCTTAGTTATATTCAATTCGTCACTCCGGTAAAAAATGAACATATAAACGATTTTAAGGATATTTTTGATAAAAGGTTTGCTCCTGGTCAGTTAACTTCCGCCCAGACATATGTTATCGAAGATCTTCTAGCTTATTATGGCGAAAGTTTTGATTCAATTAAAGAAAATGGCGGAAGCGTGGAACATATTAATTTCAGTGAAATGGCCACATTGTTGAAAGATGGTCATTTAGATGTAGCCTGCTTCACTGGGGACCTTCCACACGCATCAGGAATGGAAGTGGATTTAACCTCGCCGTTAAAACTATTAACTATTGAAGAAGAAGCAATAAAAGCAATTAAGGAAAAGTATCCATCTCTTGCCATCGAAGTAGGCGAACCGGGTTGTTATAGCGGTGTAACTGAACCTGTTACAATGCTTGGCGCAGTAGGTACATTGATTTTTAATAAATCGTTACCGGATGACTTAGTGTACGAATTTACGAGAGTCATTATGAACAACAGTGAGAAGATTGTAAATCAATACACAAGTAAGACATACAGTTGTTATCTGAATTGGGAAGACACTTTACAATTTTCTTCTGAAGAGGATGTTCACCCAATGGTATGGAAGGCAGTAAAAGAAGGGCCCTCCAACTAAATCCTCCTATAAATATATTATCGATAATTTGATCAAAGAATTTAGATCTATAAAGCTGCCGATGTTTTTAATAA
>JAAYHT010000074.1 GCA_012735285.1 Clostridiales bacterium
GGCGTTATGGAAATACGATGTTGAGATAAACTCGCAGTCTGTTAAGGAATTTCTGCGACGTTGTTAAGTCAAAATTGCATCAGGCACTTAAATTGACCCACTTTTACATGCGCAAAATAATAAATTGAGTTGTTAATTTGCAGCATTCGTGCATCAATATCGTTCCAAAAAAGTCTGCACTTTATATTTATTCCTTCCTGATATAATAATATCAGGAAGGAATAAATAGATTTTTGTAGACACTATAATTGAAGACATGGAACGTTTTTATGGGGCCCATACTAGAGATGAGGTATACAAAAAGGCATTCAGCATTAGCTAATAAGTGTTAGTGTCTATTTTGCCAAAAAGTCATGCCTAGCTTAAAGAGAGTACTTAGTATCAGAGTTGATCCCTACTGACACTTATCTAGCAGATATCGCTGTTTATTGCCAATCCAAGTACAAGGATACTTTATAGGGAAGAGGCTAATTGCTTACTAATTCATGCACCTGAGAAAGAAATCATGAATTAATACGAAAGCTATAAATAACAATTAATTATCGTAAAAGTTGGTGGATGTGAAAAAAAGAAAATTATTTGAAATACCAGTTTATGCATTGGATAAAGAATCATTGAGAAGAAGAGTAGATACTAAAAATTCAAGGTTTAAAAAACGACTTGAAAAAGAAAATGTTCGGAATGATGATGAAATAGCCAGAAAGGCCTTTGATGTCAACAATTTTCCTCAGCGAGTGTGGGAGTATAATCACATTATTGGGTATATTGTCATTTCTCTGACAACTCAAGATGTTTGGTTCGAAATATATTTTCCCTACCAAGAAATAAAGCGATATTGCTGGAATAGTAAGGTTAAAAAATCTCTCATCAATACATACGCCAATGGTCTACACTTCCATGTTTCGTCAGATATGAGCAATGAGGAGATACGTGACAAGACAAAGCAATGGTTAGATACTATAGTATGTAATCACCTTTTACGTAGATACTGTGTTGACTCTGAGGCTTTTATTTTCATAAATACGTCTTTAGATTACCGTAAGCTAATGAAGATAGTATGATTCAGAAAAACTGATTTTTGTAAAGACGATAAGAAGGCGTAAAAGGTATGCTAGTTCGAATTTCGTATTAACTAACGCAGCCTTTGCCACATCAAAACCATCTGTATAAAGGAATTTTGTCAACAGGTGGTTTTTGTTTATCCAAAAATCCTCAATTTGCGAGCTTTTATATTGAAAAATCAATTCCCCGCTCAGGGATTCGTGAATAGATTCGACTAATCTCTGATATTCGAAAAGCTACCGCCCATTCATAAAGTTGGTTCTGATGTTCATGCTCAACTCACAGGAGAGCACCTGCGAATATCCTATTTCGATATTTTGTTCAATCAATAGGAAACGTCCACATCTAGTGTGCGGGCCCTTTCTAGATAAAAAGCGGCACACTAGCAATACCAGCATCTCTATGATCCCTCCGGTGTATCGTGTCTCGGTACAAGAGTCGCACAAACCTGTGTTGCCCACACATTGCCCTCAGCGTTAGGAGCAGATAGCGGTACGTCCTGTCGCTGTGCCTACGATTTTCTATTTCAGTGCACTCCCTTCCGGTGTATATAAAGAGGCGCTTTGAACGCTTCAGAATGCCGCTCATTTTCACTTGTGTACACAC
>JAAYHT010000075.1 GCA_012735285.1 Clostridiales bacterium
ACACAAAAGAATACGTTGTACTCTATGACCAACTTTCACAGGCAGAAAGCTCAGAAATCCTGTCCAGACTGCAGGAGATGGGAGTAACTGTCAAGCTTGATGAAAAGGGTTCGGTTATGGTTCTCAAAGAGGACGAGTCGAGAGTCAGGATGACTCTTGCCACAGAAGGATATCCCAAAAGCGGTCTGAGCTACTATTACATCGAACAAGGAAGCGGAATGCTGACAACCGACTACGAGAGAAGTCAGTACTACCATATACAGCTTCAGGAGAGAATAGCTGCAAGTATTAAGACCCTAGATGCTGTCAGGGACGCTATAGTCACCATTACCGTTCCTAACGAGAATGTGTTCTACTTGCAGGAAAAAGAAAAGCCCTCTGCTTCAGTAATCATTCATATGGAGAGGGGACAGAAGCTTTCAGAAAGCCAGATCTTAGGTATTCAGAATCTGGTTGTTAAGTCGGTTGCAGGATTGACAGAAGAAAACGTTGCTATTACAGATAGCAGCGGCAACGACTTATTGGCTAATATAACGGGTAGAAGTGCCGAAATGTCCAAGATTAATATAACTAGGGAAATAGAGAACGATATCAGGCAGAAGATCCTAGGCGTTCTCGTTGGCCCCTATGACGCGTCGGAGTTAAGGATATCGGTTACGGCGAGCGTGGACATGAACGCCCTTATTAGAGAAGAAACCCTCTATACCCCTTCTCCTGACGGAAACAATACGGGGGTAATAAGCGAAGAGTCAAGGACAGAGGAAAGCTCTTCTTCTACCCATACAGATGGAGGTGTTCCCGGAACCTCCAGCAATGCTGAAGTGCCCACCTATCCTGTAACAGGCACTACAGGGGAGAGCAGTTCAAGTAGCAGCAGTGAGAATATTAAGTATCAGGTGAGTCAGATAATATCGCAATTCCAAAAGCATGGAGCAGAGATTGAATCTGTGACAGTTGGAATTGCCGTGGACAAGCCGGCCTTTGCACCGGGAGAAAGGGAAAGCATCATAAGGCTGGTATCCCATGCTGTCGGCATTGATCAGGAAGACATTACAGTAGAGAACTTCGTATTCCAAAGGCCTCAAGAAGAGGTTGAAGTTCCTATAGAAGAGGAAGGAATAAACAAACTTTTGATCTATGGCGGAATAGCTGCTGGAGCAGTTTTAATTGCACTATTAATAATATTAATTACATTATCCAGAAGAAGAAAGCGTGCTGCAGAGCTTGCAGCTGCTGAAGAAGCTCAGGCAGTTACCCTTGAAGAAGCCATAGATGAATTGACCAAAATGGAGGATGTGCCTCCTATCAGTCCTATAAAGGATGCCAAGAAAGAGGAAGTTAAAGAGTTCGCTAGAAACAATCCAGAGATTGTGGCTCAGTTGATAAAGTCTTGGTTGAAGAATGAAGATGAATAAAGAGGTGTTATAGATGAGGGAATTGACTTCTAGGCAGAAGGCAGCACAGATAATAATTTCATTGGGAACTGATCTAGCCTCTAATGTATATAAACATTTGGAAGAAGAAGAAATCGAAAAGCTTACATATGAAATTGCTAGACAGGAAAGTATACCGCCCGAGTATGCTGACCAGGTAATTGACGAATTCTATGGACTTTGTGTTGCGCAGAAAGTCTATTTAGAAGGCGGTATTACTTATGCCAGGAATGTTCTGGAGAAGGCATTCGGTGTGCAGCAGGCGGCAGCTTTGCTTGAAAGGGTTACTAAAACCTTAAGAACCAAGGCTTTCGAATTTATACGCAAGGCAGATTACAAGAATTTGATGAACATGATAGTTAACGAACATCCGCAGACCATAGCCCTTATCCTATCCTATGCAAGGGCTGATCAAGCTTCTGCCATAATTTCAGAACTGCCTAACGATGTAAAGATAGACGTTGTTGAAAGAATAGCCAAGATGGACAGGACTTCACCAAGTATTATCAAGCAGGTTGAAGCAATACTTGAGAAGAAGTTCGAATCCGTCATTTCAGTTGATTTACTCGATGTAGGCGGAATCAACTATATTGCTGAAATCATGAACAATATGGACAGAGGAACAGAGAAGTTCATCTTTGATGAACTTGGCAAGAAGGATCCTAAGCTTACTGAAGAGATCAGAAAGAGAATGTTCATCTTCGAAGATATTATTACCCTGGATACCTTCTCAATACAGAGGTTCCTAAGAGAGGTAGATACAAAGGATATGGCAATAGCCCTGAAGGGTGCCAACAAAGAAGTATCCGATATTATCTTCCAGAACATGTCACAGCGTATGGCAGAGACAGTAAGAAGCGAAATTGAATACCTGCATAATATTAGGGTTAGGGACGTTGAAGATGCTCAGCAGAAGATCGTTGCTATTATACGTAGGCTAGAAGAAGAAGGAGAGATTGTAATTACCAAGGGAGGAAAGGATGATATCATTGTCTAGGTCTAGCATTGTAAAGGCGGACTTGCTCTATGAAGTCCCTGGTGATCAGTTGTTGGAAAATCAGCCTACGACCGGTGACTACGATGAAAGAATTGAAAATATATTAAGACAAGCCATCCAAAGATCCAAGCATATTGAAGACGAGGCTAGGAAGCGTGCCGAAGCCTTGCTTGAGGATGCCCATGAAAAGAGCCACAAGATTCTAGCTGAGGCAGAGAGTTTAGGCTATCAACAGGGCTATGAACAGGGTTTTAAGGATGGTTTCAATGCTGCTAAAGAACAGGCTGCTGAAGGCCTGAATGAGATAGAGTATCTTATCGAACTTATTAAAAGGCAGCAGCGGGAAGCCTATTTCAAAGAAGAGCAACACCTTATAGACCTGGCCTTTGAAATAGCTAAGAAGATCCTGAGAAGAGAAGCAGAAGAAGATAGGGACTTAATACCTAAGATGATACACGATATCATCTCCGAACACGAAGGTGTTTTAAAAGTCTATCTTTCAGAATACAATCAGGCTTTGGACATACATATAGATAGAACCATCATAGACAAGATTAAGAAGGAGACCAAGAACCTCAAAGTAGTTACTGTTTCCCATGAGGATATGATAATGGTCGACACCGAAAACGGGGTAATTGACTTAAGCATTAGTGAGCAGCTTAAAAAGATCAGAGATGCCTGCGACGAAGAATAGGGACTGGTGAAATCTATATGGATGTACAAAAGCACATTAGTAGAATAAGGAGAATTGACTCATACCGCTATCTAGGCAAGATAGATAAGGTTATAGGCATGATGATCGAATCTGTGGGCCCTGACTGTAAAGTAGGTGAGCTCTGCAAGATCTACAACCAGGGTTTTAATGGCTATATTAATGCTGAGGTTGTGGGCTTTAGAGGAAACAAGGTGCTCTTGATGCCCTATGAAGAAGCCGAAGGTATTAGTCCTGGAGATCTGGTTGAACCTACTAATACCTTGCTTAAAATCAATATTTCAGAAGACCTTATAGGTAGAGTAATCAATGCTACAGGGGAGCCCATAGACGGTAAGGGACCTATAAAAGCAAAAGTCGGCTATGAGGTTCAAAGCGTATCCTCAAACCCCCTTGATCGTCCGAGAATAAAGGATGTACTGGAGTTTGGAATAAAGGCCATAGATGGGCTTTTGACCATAGGAAAGGGACAGAGGATAGGAATTTTCTCCGGCAGTGGTGTTGGAAAAAGTACCTTAATGGGTATGATTGCTAGAAATGTTAAGGCGGATGTAAACGTCATTGCATTAGTTGGTGAGAGGGGCAGAGAGGTTAGAGAATTTTTAGAAAGGGACCTTGGAGAAGAGGGACTAAAAAGATCGGTACTGGTTGTTGCCACATCCGACCAACCTCCTATGCAGCGTATGAAATGCGCTCTGACGGCAACAACTATTGCCGAATATTTCAAGGATATGGGCAATGACGTACTCTTGATGATGGACTCTTTGACCAGATTTGCCATGGCTCAAAGGGAGATTGGCCTAGCTTCAGGCGAGCCTCCTATAGCAAGGGGATATACTCCTTCCATCTACTCATCCATGCCTAAGCTATTAGAGAGAACAGGTAATTTTGAAACAGGCTCAATTACTGGAATATATACAGTTTTAGTTGAAGGTGATGATGTAAACGAACCTATTTCAGATACCGTAAGGGGTATTATAGACGGACATATTGTTTTATCGAGAAAGATTGCTATGAGAAACCACTACCCTGCTATAGATGTTCTTGGAAGCGTGAGCAGACTGATGACCGACATAGTTTCAGAAGAACAGCTTGAAATTGCAGGCCAGATGAGGGACCTCATAGCTATATATGATCAGAACTATGATTTGATCAATATCGGAGCCTATAAAAGTGGAACTAACTTAAAGCTGGATTATGCCATAGAAAGAATAGATAGAATCAATAGCTTTTTACAGCAAAAAGTCGATGAAAAGGTAGACTTCCAGGATAGTATTGAGATGATGAAGGCGGCAATAGCATGAAGAAGTTTGAATTTAATTTAGAGAAATTACTATCATTCAAAGACCAATCACTGGACAGTGAACTGATGACCCTAGCTATCTTGAATAGTGAACTCAAGGAAGCAGAGGATAGACTTGATGCCTTAGAAGAGCAGAAACAAAAGTGCAAGCAGGATTTTGAAAACAAGATGGCAGGCAATGTTACACCTGCTGCATTTCAGGTATATAACAGCTATCAGGAATTTTTGAGCCAACAGATCAAAAATTGTGTTATTGAGATAAACCACATAAAAAAGAAGATTGAAGATCAGATTGAGCGTATAAAGGAATTGAAGATTGAAACAAAAACCCTGGAGACCTTAAAGGAATACAGATACGAGGAGTATGTAAAAGAAGGGATAAAGAAATCAGAACTTGAGATTGAACAATTTGTCACTACGACAAAGTTGATCAATATGAGCTATTAACTATGAAAGGAGGTGAGGAAACGGTTGGAAGTGGATTTAAACCTTTTAGCTTATGCATCTGTACAGAATCAGCCTAATGCAGAGATGAAAGGGGAGATTATTGAGATACCAGAAGGCGGTCTCATGTTTCAAAACATCTTAGCTGAGCTAATGCAAGGCTTACAAACTGCACCGGCTATAAATGTACAGACAGCAGAGGATTTCCCTGAGGAGCTAAAGCTTATTCCAGAAACTGATGTGGAGCTTGCCGAAATACCCATGGACCTTACCGAATTTGTCGGCATGGAGTACTATGGCGGTATTGTCAGTAGAGAAAATCCTGTTTTAGAAGATACTGAAATGCCGGAGTTAAAATTAGCAGACATGCCGCAAATTGATACAAAAGCTTCTCTTGAAACAGCTCAAGCAATTGAGATCCCAAAGGATGCAGTTTCAGAGGAGCCGGAAATAAATCTTGTAAGGGCTGGGGTAGAAAAAGAAGCTTTTGAAATTCCAAAAGTATTTTCTGAAGAGCTAGGACAGATAGGGGTTAGTGAACCTCAGAAGGTGGAACTTCCAAAGCAAACTTCAGAAGAGGGGATAAAACTGAATGCCAAGCTAGCTTCAGAGCCAGATAAAGCTCCAGAAGACATCAAAGTTGACAGCGGAAAAAAAGAAGGGATAAAAGCAGAAAATTATCAGGATCTAGCTTACAGGCAGGTAGAAGGCAAGGAATCAGTAGTAATTGACTTAAATGCTCAGGTAAAACGACCTGCTGAGGCTTATGAGCAAATAGCTAGGGAGATCCAGGCAAAATTTGAACCAAAGGCACCTACAGAGTTCAAACTGCAGCTACAGCCAAAGGAGCTTGGAGTGATTGACGTTAAGTTGAAGATCAGCAATGGAAAGCTTGAAATAGACATTATGGCTGCAAGCAAGAAAACACAGATGCTGCTCACCAGCCAGGTTGATAAGCTGGTACAAAATCTTGGCCTGCAGAATGTGCAAGTAGAAAGCATTAATGTCAATCAAGTCCCAGAGCTAAAAGGTCAGGAACAGCAGTATTTTATGAACTTCGGAACAGATTTCTCCAGGAATAGGGAAAGAAATGATTCGGAGAAGCAGGTGCGAACAAACAGACATCTAAGTTTGGAGATTAGTACAGAAGAGCCTATAGAGGCTGTGACCCTGAAGAATCAAAGACTTGATTGCAGGGTTTAAAACAGGAGGGATGAGATTTGATAGTCGATCCAATTTCCGCAGCGTTTTCGACAAATAGCACAAACAAAACTACAGAAAACAAAAGCCATTTGTCCATGGAAGACTTCTATGCGCTGCTAGTTGCACAGCTTTCTAACCAGGATATACACAATACTGTAGACAATACAGAGTTCATATCCCAGATGGCACAGTTTTCAATGATACAGGCCATAAGTGATCTTATGAAGCAGTCCCAAGCGGCATACAGCGTAAGCCTAATAGGAAAGGCGGCCAATCTGCTGGTGGAGGATGCGGCGGGCAATAAGAAGACTGTGATAGGAGTTGTGCAGGGAGTCAACTTAGAGAATGGAGTAGCAAGCGTAGTTATAGACGGCAACACCTACCCGATGAGCAGCGTCAGAGAAGTATATGATGCCAGCCTCCTTGGGGGTGAAGAATAGGTGAGTAATGAGATAAATAACTTCAGACTAAACGACAGCATTATTCGCCAGGCCGAGAGGTTGAATCAGGCTAATAAGGCTAAAGCTTTAGAAAGGTCTGAAAAACCCGAGAAGTCCTTCCAAGAGATACTGGATCAAAAGCTAAAGAACAATGGCATTACCTTTTCAAAGCATGCCAACCTAAGAACCATTGAAAGGAACATAGAGGTTACACAAAAGGATTTGGAACGCCTTGGGGATGCTTGTGAAAAGGTTAGAGAAAAAGGAATCAGGGATGCGTTAATTGTAATGAATGACTCAGCTTTCATAGTAAACGCACCTAACAGAACAGTTATCACAGTAGTTGATAAAGAAGAAATGAAAAGCAACATATTTACCAATATTGATGGCGCCCTATTCATATAGCTGGACCTCTTGAAGGAGGCTATGGTGGGTTTTGAACGACAGAGAAACTCACATAGGGCCCGCAGAAAGGAGTCACATACATATGCTAGGATCGATGTATTCAGCTATTTCTGGACTTCAAGTCCATCAGACCAAACTGAATGTCATTGGAAACAATATTGCAAACGTAAATACCTACGGATTTAAATCAAGCAGAGTAACATTTTCAGATGTGTTTTACCAGACCTTAAACGGTGCTTCTTCTGCAAGTGATAATTCAGGAGGGACAAACCCTATACAGCTCGGTTACGGAGCTAAGATCAACTCGATAGACGTTATAAATACAAGGGCAGGAAGTGCTACCACCAACCGTGCTCTAGATATCTATATCGACGGTGAAGGTTATCTTCCCGTTAAAGACAGTGACGGTATCATCAAATACACCAGGGTCGGAATATTAAGCTTCGACGCTGCTGGTAATTTGGTGGATAACAAGGGGAATATGGTACTTGGTATTCCTTTTGATTCTGCTACCGGATTAAACAAGCTTAATAAAGATGGTACTTTAGATCCGCAAGATTTGGTTCCTATAATCGTAAAACCTGAAGAACTGGATAAGTACAGCGGGATTTCTATTGGAAAAAACGGAGAGATTACTGCCATTAAGGAAGGGGATCCCACTATCGTAAGGGCAGCCAATACCCCTTGGCTTAGAAGTGCAACACTTACCAAAGATTCAGTTTACAGCGGCGAAATCATTATGAGCATCACTAGAGGCGAAGGTGTGGCCTTCTTGCCTGCAGAAGAGGTTGCAGGTGTTACAGTAGATGGCAATGCCGATTTAAACGGTGAGCTCAGGATTAGGGAAGTTGAAGCTGATAAATATGCTTTAATCTTGCCTAACGGAGATGAGATAGAAGCAGTAGCAATAGGTGATCAAGTGGAATTTGTTGTTCCCAGCACCGACTTAGATGAAGCCAAGGTAACTATTGATTTAAGTCAAGCCAATTTTGATTTTGAAGGTGTTAGTGATATTAGCCTAGGTACTGTAGTAGCTGATAAGATTGACATCAGCATTACAACCTATAACAAGGCGGGAGAGGCAGTAAATCTTACAGGTTCATGGACCAAAGATAGCACTAGTGTAAAAATTGGAGATATGACTTTAGAATTTGATCCTGCTAGATTTGGCACACTGGCCACAGATGATGTGCAAAATAGGATTATAGGTGCTGCTGGTCCTGGACCAGGAAAGGCTGAGAAAATTGCCAACCTGTCAATTGCCAAGTTTATTAACCCCGACGGCCTATCACAAGAAGGCGATGGTTACTGGGTAGAAACCGTTAACTCAGGGGGAGCTGTCATTACAGCGCCTGGAAGGGAAGGTACAGGTGCTTTGCTTTCTGGTTCTTTAGAGATGTCTAATGTAGACCTGGCAAGAGAGTTTACAGAAATGATAATTGCACAGAGAGGTTTCCAGGCCAACACCAGAATGATTACTGTTTCGGATGAGGTTCTATCAGAACTGGTTAACATGAAGAGGTAATTTTTAGGTGCAGGGTACGCTGATATGGTGTATCCTGCACTATAGACTAATTTATGGGGGGCTAAAATGATTACTTTAACAAAGCTTAAGAAAGACGGCAATGATGAAACCTTTATATTAAACTGCGATATGATTGAACTCATCGAAGAAAAACCCGATACCATTATCAGGTTGTCAAACGGTAAACATTTTGTTGTTGCAGAGACCAGTGATGAAGTTATAGCCAAAATTATAGAATACAAGAGGAAGATTTACCGATAAAGGGAGTTCATTAAATGGAGACAACGACAATTATTGGATATGTTGCATTAGTAGCGGCAATATTCTTCGGAATCACATTTGGTGAAGGTCAACTAAATTTTGACCTAATAATGAACTTTGTGAGCTTGCCCAGTATTTTAATTACTGTGGGTGGGACTTGCTTTGCGCTACTGGCATCTATTCCATTTAAGTATTTTAAAAAGATGCCTAAGCATTTTAAAATGGTGTTCACAAAAGACAGGAAGGACCCTTATGAATACGTAGAAATCATAACAGAGCTGTCCAAGGAAGCAAGAAAAAAAGGATTGTTAGCCCTTGAAGATAAGGCCTATACATTTGAGGATGAGTTTCTGAGGGAAAGCGTATTGTTAATTGTCGATGCGATTGAACCGGACAAGCTTAAGATGTGGTTTGATCAGAAGTTAGATTTGATAGCAAGGCGCAATGAAGAAGAATTAAAGATTTATGATCAGGGAGCAGCCTTTGGGCCTGCCTTTGGTATGTTAGGAACTTTAATAGGACTTATCAATATGTTGAAATCTATGAATCTTGAAAATGGTGCTGAATTCTTAGGTGAAAGTATGTCGGTAGCCTTGATTACTACATTTTATGGTTCGGTGCTTGCTAACGCTTTCTTCCTGCCCATGGCAAATAAGTTGGAGACAGTTCAACAACATGAAATGCTGATTAAAGAGCTGATTGCCGAAGGAGTTATATCAATAAAAGAGGGAGAGAATCCCAGATACATTCAAGAAAAGCTATTGAACTACATAGAGCAGAGAAAAGAAAAAGAAGAAACAGAGGAATTGGTTGAAAATATATAGTTTGGATAGGGATATAGAATGATTAAAAAGAACAAGAAGAAAAGAGAGGTAAAAAAAGATGGTTGGTTAGTTACCTATTCTGATATGGTAACTCTGATACTGGTTTTCTTTATTTTACTCTACTCTATCTCTACCATCGACCAGGAAAAATATAGATTGCTGGTCAAGGCCTTTACTAGGGACCCTAAGACCTTGGAACAAATTAGGTTAATGGAAAGTGAGCTTGAAGCGGGAGAACTGGACCCCCTTGAGGGAGGAATTATAGATGAGTATGTTGTTGATAATTTAGATGATATTATAGACTTCTATGACCTCTATCTGTATTTAAAAAACTATGTTGCAGAGAATAAGCTGGAGCATGCTGTACAGGTAGAGAAGGGTGAGAATATCGTATATGTCAGATTTATGTCCTCCCTGTTTTTTGAGCCGGACAAGGCTGTACTGCTGGAGGGTGGAAAGGAAATTCTGGACCATGTAGGGGGAGCCTTGTCAAGGGTTGAGCAATTATCAAAATTTGTTAGAATAGATGGCCATACGGCAGAAGCCGACCGTGCGATTGAAGTGGTTAGTGATAGAGACCTATCAACCGAAAGAGCCAATGCAGTACTCAAATATCTTGAGGGACAATACATAAAAGATCCTGCCAAGCTTATAGCCGTTGGCTATGGTATGCATAGGCCCGTTGCACCGAATGATTCGGAAACAAACCGGGCTAAAAACAGAAGGGTTGAAATTATCGTTGGGGAAAGGGATATGTTGCAGGAAGAACTGGAAAAGATATATAGCTTGTCAGGAGAATATATAGATTAGGAGCAGAGGAGAGCAATATGCCGGAAATTCTATCTCAAAGTCAGATTGACAGCCTATTAAGTAGCCTCACGCAAAGAACTGAAGAGCTAGATGTTCCCGAAGTAGAAGAAGTAAAAGTTAAGGAATATGACTTCAGAAGTCCTAAACTGTTTACAAGGGAGCAGATTAAGCTATTACATAGCATCTATGAAAACTATGCTAAGCTCTTGTCTTCGCATATTACAGCCACTCTTCAAACCTATGCCCATGTGGAGATAGTGGAAGTTGAAGAACAGAAATATTATGAGTTTAATAATGCACTTCCGGATTCAGTGCTAGCCGGAATTATTGATTTTTCCGGTGATCAAAACGAAGAAGACATAGCGATTATTGATATAAGTAAGGATATTGGTTTTTGTGTTATAGACAGGCTTTTAGGAGGTGTGGGCAAGTCTATTGAAATAGATCGTGAGTATACTGAGATTGAAATAGCTTTGCTAGATAATTTTATCAGAGGCATGGTTAGATTGATGAAAAATGTCTGGAGCGACTACCTTGAGGTGACTCCAGAATTAAGAAAGATCGAAACCAACTCCAGAATTCTCCAGGGTATAAGCGCAGATGATAATGTAGTGATTATTGTAATGAATATTCAAGTAAATGAAACCCATGGAATTATTAATTTATGTATTGCTGGTGATACCTTAGAAACAATCTTTAAGAAGAGAAGTGCGCAGACCAGGAGGAATATCAGGAAGGAGGATCCAGAATCCGAAGCTAGAAGAAGGGCTGAAATTATAAGTGAGATCAGCAAGACAGACTTGGAGATAGTGGGGGTTCTGGGAACTGTAGAAGTCCCACTGGGAGAGCTTTTGGATTTAGAAGTGGGCGATACTATAAAACTGGATAAACCCGTCGATTCATTGATAGATTTAGTTATAGAAGATGTAACATGGTTCAGGGGTCAGATGGGAGTATATAAAAAGAAGAAGGCCAGTGTGATAAGAGAAACTTTAATGAGAAGGAGTGATCCTGAATATGACCGAAAACAAGAATGATCAGATGCTGCTAACTGATGTTGAGAGAGATGTAATTGGTGAGGTTATGAATATCAGTATGGGTTCTGCGGCAACAGCCCTATCAACCATACTTGATAAGAAGGTAAATATAACTACACCTAGAATTGAAATCTGCAGAGTAGAGGAGTTTGAGTTTTCATATCTGGAGCCCGTTGTAGGTGTAATGATTAAATACATAGAGGGGATCAGCGGGTCTAATATGCTGATCTTAAGAGAAGCGGATATGAAGGCTATTCTCAGACAGTTGCTAGCTTTAGGTCCCGATGAAGAAGTTGAATTTGACGAGATTAGTATTAGCGCCATCTGTGAAATCATGAATCAGATGATGGGCTCAGCTTCTAGTTCTTTAGCTTCATTTTTAGGAATCTCTGTCAACATCTCTACCCCTGAGGTAATGGACACCACCAGCCAAGATAGTGTCAGGAAGATGTTTGCTGTCCAGGGGGAGTATTTAGTCAGCATTAAATTTGATATAAATGTGGATGGGCTTATTGAAAGCGAATTTATCAGTGCCATGGAACCTCAATTGGCTAAAGAGATAATTGGCATGTCTCTTGGAGCCACTGAGGTTACAGATGTTCCTGAAGAAATACCTGAAGAACAGCCCAAAGCAGAAGAAGCGGCTGTTGTTGAAGAGCCTGTTAGAGATACAGCTCCAATTGCAGCAAGCAGCACTGTTAAGGAGCAGAAAAAACAGCAGGTGCAGGCAGTGCCCTATACCTACCAGCAGCTTGAGACAGAGGACAAAAAGAAAGATGCAGCCGATAGCAATTTAGATCTGCTTCTTTCAGTACCGATTCAACTTACAGTTGAACTCGGCAGAACAAAGAAAAAAATTAAGGAGATAGCTGATTATACGGTGGGGACTATAGTTGAACTCGACAGGCAGGCGGGAGATCAGGTGGACATAATTGCAAATGGTAAGCTTATCGCAAGAGGTGATGTGGTAGTTGTAGATGACTATTATAGCGTCAGGATAACTGAAATCTTGAAAGCAAGAGATAGCGTTGCAGATATTGAATAACTAACTATAGAGGGGAGTCAGAATGGTTAAGATTTTAATTGTAGATGATGCAGCATTTATGAGGATGATGATCAAAGACAATCTAAAAAAAGCCGGATTTGATGAATTTATCGAAGCAAGCAACGGAGAAGAAGCTGTAGCTAAGTATAAAGAGGATAATCCGGACCTGGTCATTTTGGATATAACGATGCCTGGTATGGATGGAATAGAGGCGCTAGGTGCTATTAAGGATATGGATCCAGAAGCCAAGGTAGTAATGTGCTCTGCCATGGGGCAGGAGGCAATGGTAGTAGAGGCTATAAAGATGGGCGCTCTGGATTTCATAGTAAAGCCATTTAAACCCGAAAGACTGGTACAGACAGTCAAGAATATCGCTGGTCAATAAACAGGAGAGATAAAGTGATAGAAGAAATTATTTCTTTGTTTCTGGCTTTAATCGGCATAGCTCTTGTTATTGTATTTACATACTTTGCAAGCAAGTGGTATGCAAGGAGGATGCTTCCTATTGCAGGGGGCAGACATATGAAGGTTATAGACAGGCTGGTTCTCAGCAAGACTGCATCGATTTATATAATCGAGGTTCAGGGTGAACAGTATTTGGTCGGTGTTAGTGAAAAGAATGTGGAGATTTTAAAGCAGCTTGAGCAGCCTATTGTAATACCGAGAACCGATTTTGAAACAAAGAATCTTAAAAACCTATTTCAAACATTTTTACATAAGGGAAAAGAAGACGATGGAAATAATAATCAATGGTGAAGGGTCAGATGTTATTAATATAATAATGGTTTTGACGCTAATTACTGTAGCACCTTTCATGCTGTTGATGATGACATGCTTTGCCAGAATTGTTATAGTATTCTCTTTTATCCGAAATGCTTTAGGATTACAACAGACACCTCCTAACCAGGTTCTGATAGGATTAGCTTTATTTATCACCTTCTTCGTTATGGCACCTGTGTTCAGTCAGATAAACGATACTGCAATACAGCCCTATAACGAAGGGCAGATAGAGACCCAGGAGTTTTTAGAAAGGGCCTCTGTACCCTTAAAGCAATTCATGCTCAGGCAGACTACGACTAATGAAGTGGATTTATTTAAATCCCTCTCCCAGCGGACTGATTTGGAAGATATGTCGCCTGAGGAGCTACCCATGAGTATAGTGGTGCCTGCCTTTGCGACTAGTGAGCTTAAGCGAGCATTTCTTATAGGGTTTTTACTGTTTATACCCTTTTTAGTAATAGATTTAATTGTGGCAAGTACGCTGATGTCCATGGGTATGATAATGCTACCTCCTGTAATGATCTCGCTTCCGTTTAAGATAATGTTGTTTGTAGTTGTAGACGGCTGGGGGCTTTTGATAAGAACTCTGGTCATGACCTACAACTGAGGAAAGGGGTGTAAGAGATGGATGCCGGATTACTGGCTGAGATTTTCAGGGATGCGGTAATAACGGGTTTTAAGGTTGCAGGCCCCATACTTATATCAAGTATTTTAATCGGACTTATCATTTCAATTATACAGGCTGCAACCTCGATAAATGAGCAGACCATGACCTTTGTGCCCAAGCTCATTGTTATAGGAATCACCCTGATCATATTCGGAAGCTGGATGTTACAACAATTAGTGGACCTTGTTTTTAGAATAACCGAGTTTATAACTGTTCAATTATAGATGGATCTAGGTGGTGAGTCCTATATATGACCTTAACAATTATCTAATATTTTTGCTGATATGCTGTAGGATCACAGGTGTAATATTTTTCAACCCTATCTTTGGAAGAAGAAATATTCCGGGGATAGTTAAAGTAGGACTTTCTATGGGCATAGCCCTAAGCGCAAGCTACGAGCTCATGGATGTTTCGGTAGTAGACTACACTAGCCTAGAATTGATGATATCCATGATTAAGGAATTTGCAGTAGGCTTTGCGCTTAGCGTAGTCATACAGCTCTTCATCTCAATATTCCATATGGGAGGGCAGATGATCGACCTACATGCGGGGCTAGCCATGGGATCCATGTACGATCCTACCACCCATACGCAAATTTCAATCAGCGGTAATATGATAACAGCGGTATTTACATTGTTATTCTTCGTTACGAACAGCCATATAGCTCTTTTTTCTATCGCTGTTAATTCATTTAAAGTAGTCCCTATCGGACTGGAGCCAATAAATCCGCGGATTGGACTATACGTGGTAGAGCTTTTTGGATATATTTTTGCATTTGCTGTAAAGCTGGCTTTGCCTGTAATTGTTACAGAAGTAATTGTAGAAGTTGCTGTAGGTATACTTATGAGGGTTGTTCCGAATATAAATGTGTTTGTCATAAATCTACAGCTCAAGCTTCTAGTAGGAATTATAGTTATTATTTCAATCATACCGGTATTGGTTAGATATCTTGAAAGACTTAATATGTTAATGCTGGAAAGGCTTCAAGATGTGTTGATGTTCTTTGTATAAGGGAGTGATGGAATGGCTGAAATGAATAAGACAGAAAAGGCCACTCCTAAAAAGCGGCGCGACGAGCGAAAAAAGGGTAACGTCTTTCAGAGTAAGGATGTTATTAGCGTATTTGTAATAATAGTAGGCTTTTTCCTGCTCAGCAAGGTAGGAGCCTTTATCGTAGAGCAAGTGAAGCGCCTATATATCAACCAGCTTAACCATGCCCAGGGGCTCTACGAACTATCGGTTGGAACTGCCACGCAGATACTTAGGGATTCAATAATAGTTTTTTTCATGACAACGGTTCCGGTCATAGTGGTAGTTGCCCTTACCATAGTTGTATTTACTGGTGTGCAGACACGCTTTTTGGTATCCGGGGAACTGATTAAGTTTAAGTTCAGCAGGATTAACATAGTTGAAGGCTTTAAGAGGATGTTTTCATTAAGATCGGTAGTCCAGCTGGTAAAGGCCACCTTAAAGGTCATAGTAATAATGTACATAATCTATACCAGCATGAAGGATCTTTTGATAGTAACTCCGGATATCATCAATACAAGCATTGGAAATACCATTATCTTCATGGTGGACAGCATCCTGAAGATGGTTTACAAGATATGCCTGCTCTTTGCGGCAATTGCCATATTTGACTATGCCTATCAGAGGTTTGACTATGAGAGAAAATTGCGGATGACCAAGCAGGAAGTTAAAGAAGAACTCAAGCAGACTGAAGGGGATCCGCTGGTTAGGAGCAGGATAAAGGAAAGACAGCGTAAGATGAGCCTTAACAGGATGATACAGATGGTTCCCCAAGCTGACGTGGTAATAAGGAACCCGGTTCACTATGCTGTATGTTTGAAATATGACATAGATAAGGATTTTGCTCCCATAGTGATTGCCAAAGGAAGGGACTATGCAGCTAGAAGGATTATCCAAGTAGCTGAAGCAAATAACGTATTGATTACAGAGAACAAACCACTGGCGAGAAGCCTGTATGAAAACATAGAGGTAAATGAATACATTACTGAAGAATTCTATC
>JAAYHT010000076.1 GCA_012735285.1 Clostridiales bacterium
ACCTGAAGAAGAACCGGTAGAAAGGGAACCCGAATATGGTTATAACGTAACTGATATTGATTTTGAAGAGCTGATAGCAAATGAGAATAATGAAACTATAATAAAAATGCATCAGTATTTCAGCGGTGTTGAACCGACAAGGAAGCATAAATATACTGGGCTATTTGAAGGAAAGAATTTGATATGGATAGTAGGAGAAGCATTTTCATCCCTTGCTTTAAATGATGAAGTAACACCGACACTTTCCAGATTGGCGCGGGAAGGCTTTGTATTCAACAATTTCTATAACCCTGTCTGGAGTGTTTCTACAAGTGATGGCGAATATGTTACTCTTACAGGCCTGATACCAAAATCCGGAGTCTGGAGCTTTAGGCAGTCATCAAAAATCTACATGCCATATGGATTCGGCAATATGTTGTCCCCTCTTGGATATAGCTGCAAGGCATATCATAATCATTACTATAACTATTACGACAGACATCTTTCCCATCCTAATTTAGGCTATGATTATAAAGGGTTGGGAAACGGCTTAAAAGTGACTGAAGTATGGCCTGAATCCGATTTAGAAATGATGCAGGTAACTATTCCTAATGATATTACGCATACCCCCTTTCATACCTACTATATGACAGTGAGCGGGCATCTTAACTACACAACTGTCGGCAATACTATGGCCAAACGCAACTGGGATACTGTAAAGCATCTTGAATATTCGGATCCGTGTAAGGCCTACCTTGCTTGCAACGTAGAGTTGGATAAGGCCATATCATATATTCTAGAACAGCTTGAGTTGGCTGGTGAGCTTGAAAATACAGTCATAGTGCTTTCAGGGGATCACTATCCTTATGGTTTAACAGATGAAGAACTAGATGAGCTTGCAGGCTACGAGTTAGAAAAGAAGTTTGAGAAGTTTAAGAGCACCCTAATAATCTGGAGCGCAAGTATGGATGAAGCTGTGGAAGTTGATAAAGTTTGTTCCAGCCTGGATGTAATGCCCACCCTTGCCAACTTGATGGGTCTTGAATATGATTCAAGATTAGTGATGGGAAGAGACATACTTTCTGATTCCCCCGGTCTGGTAATCTTTAATGATAGGAGTTGGATTACAGATTTAGGTAGATATGATGCCAAACAAAATGTATTTACTCCGATCGAAGGAGTGACAGTAAGCGAAACTTATGCCAAGAATACTCTTAAAAAGGTTAACAACGCATTTTATTATTCCGCCAAGATACTAGAAACTGATTATTATAGAAAGGTATTGAAATGAGAAGAGTTTATTTAGACAATGGCAGCACATCCTATCCTAAAGCCCCAGGAGTAGGCAAAACAATGATGGAATTCATTGAGGATGTGGGTTGCAATGTGGGCAGAGGTGGCTATAAGCTATCTTATTCGCTTGCTGAAAGGATTATAAATGCTCGTGAAAAGCTATGCAGGCTATTTAATTTCGATAAGGTGAGCAATGTGATATTTACTCCCAATGTGACATATAGCTTGAATTTCTTGATTGCAGGTTTATTGAAGCCGGGTGATCATGTGATAACAAGCTCGATGGAGCACAATGCGGTTGCAAGGCCAATTGAGGAAGCTAAAAATAGAGGTATTGAAGTTGACATTGCCTATTGCAATAATAAGGGAGAATTAGACCTTAGCCATTTTGAGTCCTTAATTCAATCAAACACTAAAGCAGTTGTAATGTTGCATGGTTCTAATGTCTCAGGAACACTTATGCCTGTTGAGAAGGTGGCAAGTATTTGCGAAAAATATGATATCTATTTTATATTAGATGCAGCACAAACTGCAGGGGTATTTGATTTAGATATGAAGAAGATTAAGATTGACGCACTGGCATTTACAGGACATAAGGGGCTTTTAGGTCCTCAAGGCATCGGAGGATTTTTAATAGAGGACAAATTAGCAGAGTCAATCACCCCAATAATACAAGGAGGAACGGGAAGTATCTCAGACTCATTAGATATGCCTGATTTTTTGCCTGACAAATTTGAATCAGGGACACTGAATATTCCAGGAATACTGGGACTTTCGACAGCACTGGATTACATACTTGACAAGGGCATTGATAATATAAGGAAAAGGGAGCTTAGATTGACTGAACTATTCTTAGAAGGAATTAAGAATAGAGATGATATTACAGTAATAGGTTTAGATACTGTCGATAATAGGTGTGCTATCGTCTCTTTAGATTTCATAAACAGGGACAATGCAGAGCTAGCATTCAGATTAGACGATGAATACGGGATAATGACAAGGTGCGGTTTACACTGTGCGCCCATGGCTCACAAAACATTAGGAACCTTTCCAAAGGGAACAGTAAGATTTGCATTTGGTCATTTTAATACTGAGGAAGAGATTTATTATACAATCGATGCTATAGAAAAGATTCTGGCTTTATAATAAAACAGGGACAAGCTCGTCCCTGTTTAAGACATAGTAAATCGTTATTTTACGATTATTGGGTAATCATCTAATGGAATCACTTCTCCTACGATTTCAGAGCAAGCTATTTCTGCTTTTAAATCATTAAGCAACCTATATGCATCTTTTTCTGGTATAGAGATAAGCAGTCCACCTGAGGTCTGAGGATCGTACATGATGTCCAATAGTTCTAAAGCAACTGAAGGATCAGCTTTAACTTTACCCTCTAGAAAGTTGCGATTTGTGTAGGCTCCTGCAGGTATGATCCCCATCTTAGCCATGTCTCTTACCTCTGGATGTAGTGGCAGTGAATTGGTATTTAAACAAATAGTAACACCGCTGCTTGCTGCCATTTCATAGGAGTGACCTAAAATTCCAAAACCGGTTATATCAGTACAAGCATTAACCTTGTAATTGCTCATAATTTGATATGCTTTTTTATTCAACTCAGCCATCGAGCTAATTATTGCATTTTCGGTTTCTTTCTTAATGAGATTAGCTTTCATCGCAGTATTTAGTATCCCTGTTCCTAATGGTTTTGTTAAAATTAAAAGGTCCCCCGCTTTAGAATTTGAATTGGTTAATATCTGATCAGGGTGTACAAAACCAATAACACTCAGTCCATACTTGGGTTCATTGTCTTTGAGGGTGTGACCTCCTGCTATTACAGCATCAGCTTCCCTTACTTTATCGTAGCCTCCTTGAAGTATGCTTTTAATAGTTTCTCCATCAAGGTCTTCTGGATAACATAAAATATTTAGGGCAAGCTTGGGAGTGCCTCCCATTGCATATACGTCGCTGAGTGCGTTTGCTGCTGCGATTTGTCCATATAGATATGGATCATCCACAACAGGCGGGAAAAGATCCAATGTATGTATAACTGCGATCTTATCGTCTATACGGTAAATTGCAGCATCATCACTGCTCTCAAAGCCCACAAGTAGATTGGGGTCATCGAATTTAGGTAGGTGACACAAAACTTGTGCCAGGGCATCAGGCCCAATTTTGGCCGCTCAACCTGCATTATTAGTGAGATCAGTTAGTTTGATATCTGTCATAATCCGTCACCTCCTTTATATTCACTTATTTGAGTATAACCTTATTTACATTTCTGGACAATATTGAAATTCACAATATTGTATACAAATTAATATTATGGTATACTGAAAACACTCATAAGCTTGTGATAATGGGAATAGATGGGTGCTGGTGTGCCCTCTGGTCTTCAAAACCAGTACAAGGGGTTAGTAGCCTCTTGGGTGGGTTCGATTCCCACATATTCCCGCCATTTTTTATCTCAGCAGGAAGGTGTACAAATGGATAAAAAGAATGAACTGTTAAGGCAGATTCCTAAGATTGATGAGGTGTTGAAGGATCAACGCCTATTTATGTTTTTTGAAGACACATCGAGAAGTATAATAGTGGAATCGGTTAGAGAAGTGATTGAAGATGTAAGGCAAAGGATTTTAAACAATCGAATCGATAGCCTATTTTACGATGATATTATTGATTCGATTGTAGCAAGGATAAACTCTAAAAAACAGAAAAGCCTTCGTCAGGTTATAAATTGTACAGGGACAATAATTCATACAAATTTAGGACGAGCAATATTATCAAAAGAAGCTTGTAAGAGTGCAGTTGAAGTAGCTTCGAACTATTCGACTTTAGAATATAACTTAAAGCGTGGATCAAGGGGTTCGCGCCATGAACATGTAGATAAGCTGATTACAAAAATTACAGGGGTTGAGGCCGCAATGGTGGTCAATAACAATGCAGCCGCTGTTTTTTTGTGCTTGTCGGCTTTAGCAAAGGATAAAGACGTAATCGTATCAAGAGGTGAACTGGTAGAGATAGGGGGATCCTTTAGGATACCTGAAATAATGGAACTAAGCGGTGCACGCTTAGTTGAGGTTGGGACAACCAATAAGACCAATATTGAGGATTATAGGAGGGCAATAATAGAAGGTCAAACCGGCTTACTTTTAAAGGTCCATACCAGTAATTTTAAGATTGTGGGATTTACTAAAGAAACAACTTTAAATGAGTTAGTTGATCTTGGAAGGGAAGCTTCTATTCCTGTGATTTATGATATCGGAAGCGGTCTTATGACAGATCTTTCGGACTGGCCTATCCATGAACCAACAGTTATAGACAGCCTAAAAGCAGGGATAGACATCATATTGTTTAGTGGCGATAAGCTTTTAGGAGGGCCCCAAGCCGGAATTATAGCAGGAAAGAAAAAATATGTAGACATGATGAAGGAGCATCCCTTGGCAAGGGTTGTTCGAGTAGACAAGATGACCCTAGCAGCTCTTGAGGCTACCTTTTATGAGTATATAGATCCTGAGAAAGCAAAGCGAAATATCCCAGTTTTATCGATGATATCAGTTTCAGAAGAGGAGCTAAAAGATAGGGCATATCGTTTAATGGAAATACTCAATAGAAAAACAGATGCGTACGAACTAAAGGTGGTAAAAACCCAAGCCCAGATAGGAGGAGGGTCTGCTCCTAATCAATTCTTACCTAGTTATGGAGTCTCCTTAAAAGGAACTAAGCTTACCATTGAGCAAATTGAAAGACGTTTAAGGGAACACAGGATTCCGGTTATAGTTCGAATATATAACAATCAGATATTACTAGATATGAGAACGCTATTAGAGGATTTATTTGAAGACTTGGTTGAAGCCTTGCTGACTATAGCTAATGAAACCGGGAGGAATTCGTATGCGTAATGTCATCATTGGTACAGCGGGCCATGTAGATCATGGTAAGACTAGTTTAATTAAAGCCTTGACCGGCAAAGATACAGACCGTTTAAAAGAGGAGAAGAAACGTGGAATAACCATTGATTTGGGATTTACCAACATGCCAAATCCCAAGGGTATTAATATAGGGATAATCGATGTGCCCGGCCATGAGCGATTTATTAGGAATATGTTAGCAGGTATTGGAGGCATTGATATTGTTCTTTTAGTTGTTGCAGCCGATGAGGGAGTCATGCCTCAGACCCTAGAGCATTTTGAAATCCTTAAAATGTTAGGGATTAAAAAAGGGCTAATAGCCATTACCAAGGTTGACCTTGTAGAAGATGAATGGGTCGAAATAGTTGAAGAAGATATAAAAGAGACTGTAAAGGGTACATTTATGGAAAATGCTCCTATGGTTAGGGTATCTTCTCATACTGGATATAACATCGAGGAATTAAAGAATGTAATATACCATATGCTTGAAGACGTCGAGTCAAGAAGAACTGATCCATCTCTACTTAGAATCCCAGTGGACAGAGTTTTTATAATCGACGGCTTTGGAACAGTAATTACTGGCACCTTGATGGAAGGGTCAATCAGTGTGGGAAATGAGGTACAAATTTATCCGGGAGATAGGATAGCGAAGGTAAGAAGTCTTCAGGTACATGGAAATATGGTTGATACTGCCTATGCGGGGCAGCGTACGGCCGTAAATTTGATGAATGTGAAAAAAACCGAAATTAAGAGAGGAGACCTATTAGCAGCAAAAGGTTCTTTGATGCCTACCATGATGTTGGATGTGAAAATTAAGATGTTCGAGGATGCACCTAGGACCCTGGTTAACGGAATGAGGCTTCATCTATACTGTGGATCAGCTGAAGTATTATGCAAGGCCATTTTACTTGATAAAGAAAAGCTGGAAAGTGGCGAGGAAGGATATGCGCAGTTAAGGTTAGAAGAACAACTTGCTGTAAAAAAAGATGATCGATTTATCCTGCGTTTTTATTCTCCTGTAGAGAGTATAGGGGGAGGTATAGTATTAGATCCCAACCCAGTAAAACATAAGAGATACAGACAGGATGTAATAGAAGCTCTTTCAGTAAAAGAAACAGGAGATGACAAATCAGTACTTGAGCAGATAATAAAAGAGGGAAATATTTCTGATATAAAAAATATAGCTAATAGACTAGGCAAGACGGTAAAAGAGGTAAGCTCAGATATTGAAAAGCTTGTTAATGAAGAGAGAGTTATAAAGCTTGCAGATGATTTAATTGTCCATAAAGATTATTTTGATTTTGTAAAGGAAGTAGTAAACGATATATTAGAAGATTATCATAAAAAGAATCCAATCTCTTCTGGTATTCAAAAAGGAGAACTATATAATAGATTAGCTGATAAATTACGCATACCTGATTTAAAAATTTCTGATTTATTAATCAAACTATTTAAAGATACGGGTCTAATAAATGACAAAGGAAAAGTTGTGGCTCTATCTACATTTAAAGTAAGTTACAATAAGGAGCAGTTAGAATTACAAGAATCTTTAGAAAAACGCTATTATGATTACGGATATGAGATGGCTGAGTTAGAAGAGGCTATTTCAGATTACAAAGATAAAAATTTGGCTAAGCAAATAGTCGAAGCCTTAGAGTCGGAAGGAAAACTTCATCGTATAAGTTATAAATACTATATGCATAAGACACATTGGGACAGGGCAATATCTCAACTCTATGATTATATTAAAGAAAATGAAAAGATTACATTAGCCGAGTACAGGGATTTGCTTGGTACATCTAGAAAGTATGCTGTTATGATACTGGAATACCTGGATGAGCAGAAGATTACTAAATTAGTAGGAGATTCAAGAATACTGCTGTAAAGGAGAATTAGATGGATTTCAAACAGATAGAGGCCTTTGTAAATGTTAAAGTATAAAAGCTTTTCAAAGGCTGCAGATGCAACTTTTCTTACCCAACCCACAATAAGTACTCATATAAACACATTGGAGAAAAAATTAAATACCAAGTTAATTGATAGGCAGGGTAAAGAGGCTGTGCCAACAAAACAGGGTGAAATTTTATATGAGTATGCCCTAAATTTACTTAATACAAGGGAAAAAGCTATTCTAGCTCTTTCTAGCTATTCAAATATTATTGATGGTGTTCTTGAAATCCAAGCATCCTCGGTCCCAGGGGAATACATAGTTCCAGATTTAATATATAAATTCAAACAAAAATACCCCATGGTAAAGTTTTATATAGAACAGTCAGATAGTTCTACTGTTGAACAGAATTTATTAAGACAAAAGGGCGAGATAGGCTTCGTCGGATACAAAGGGAATAATAGCTTGAACTATAGGAAAATATTGTCCGATAAAATGGTTCTAATTACACCAAAGAATAATAAATACTTAAAGATGCAAGGTAAGCCTGTATACATAAAAGACTTTATACATGAACCTTTCGTATTAAGAGAGCTGGGATCTGCCACCCGTAAGGAGCTTGAAAACAACTTACTTTCAATGAAGTACGACCCTAAGAAAATGAATATTGTAGCTAGATTAAACAGTATAGAAGCTATAAAGCGTACAGTTAGGGAGGGGCTCGGTGTATCTATAGTACCTAAGATCGCAGTTGAAAGCAATCTAGATGAATATAAATTCTTAACCTTTGACATACAAGATTTATCTTTAGATCGGGAGTTCTATTTAGCTTGGAATAAAAATATTATACTTTCTCCTACAGCAGAAGCTTTCAAGGAATTTGTATTGAACAAAGCAAATCGCTCAAAATAAAACATGTGGCAGTCTATACCTACCACATGTTTAAGAATTAATCATTCTAGTCCCAGCAATCAACACTGAGCTTTTTTTTCATTTTGATTACTTCTAGTGCCTTTTCATAAATATGATCTTTGGTCATGCCGAACTTTTCAAGTAGTGGCTTGGTTCTTCCCACAATTGAGAAACAATCGTTAAATCCAATATATTTCATTGGAACAGGGTAGTGCTCGGATAGCACTTCGGCAATCGCACTTCCCAAGCCTCCATGAATGTTATGGTTCTCACAGGTAACAACGCAACCGGTCTTTCTAGCAGATTCGATAATCCCAGATTTATCAATAGGTTTAATTGTGTGCACGTTTATCACTTCTGCAGAGATTCCATCTTTTTTCAACATTTCAGCAGCATCTAAAGCCTGCTTAACTTGGATACCTGATGCAAAGAGGGTAACGTCTGTTCCCTCAACTAAAGTATCAACTTTAAAGAGATCAAATTCATAGCTGTCCTCGTCAAATATTAAATCAGGTTTTTTTCTAAATAGCCTTATATACATCGGACCTTCGTATTCAAGGATCTGAGGAAATGCCTTATATAGCTGCACCTGATCAACAGGTTCAAAAATTACCATCCCTGGAATTGAACGAAGAACTCCAATATCCTCAACGCTCATATGGGTACCACCGTTAAATTCTGCTGATAACCCGGGGTCGGTTCCAACTATTTTTACATTCTGCTTTGCATATACTATGGATATTGTAATCTGGTCACAAATCCTTCTTGTTGCAAATGGGCAGAATGATGTAATAAATGGTTTGAAACCGTAAGAAGCAAGGCCTGCAGCTACAGATGCCATATTGCATTCAGCAACACCCACATCAAGAGCACGATCAGGGAATTTTTCTCTTAAACCCAAAGTACCATTTGCTCGTGCTAAATCTGCATCGACTACTACAATACTTTCATCGATTTCCATATACTTTGAAAGTTCGGAAGCTAAGACCTGTCTCATTTCTTTTTCTACTAACATCTTAGAATCCTCCTTTCAACAGCTCTTCTAAGCCTGCTTTGTGCTCTTCTGGTGTTACGTTAATATTGTGGTTGTTCATCCATTTGGCTTCGATGAAAGATATACCCTTGCCTTTTATTGTATCTAGAATAATCATTGAAGGTTTTCCCTTAACTTCTTTAGCTTTAGTTATTGCTTCATCGATAGCTTTTACATCATGTCCATCGACGCGATAAGTATTCCATCCGAAGGAAGTCCACTTATTTACAAGCGGCTCTAAATCATTTATTTCGGAAGTTTGGCCGTCTAATTGCATCTTATTATGATCCGTAAAAGCAATTAGGTTATCTAATTTCATATGAGCTGCATACATAGCTGCTTCCCAGATCTGACCTTCATTGGATTCGCCGTCTCCGATCATACAATAGATTCTTGCATTATCTTTTTTTATCTTTGAACCTATTGCAATTCCAACCGCACATGATAGACCTTGGCCTAATGAACCTGCAGTCATATCTATACCGGGAGTTCTAACCATATCAGCATGGCTTGGCAGGTTGGTATCTATCTGGTTTAAGGTATATAGCTCTTTTTTATCAAATACGCCTAGATCGGCTAGGATGGAATACAGGGCAGGACCTGCGTGAGCCTTTGAAAGTACAAAGCGGTCCCTTCCTTCCATCTTTACATTTTTAGGATCGATATTCATATGTCTATAGTAGAGAACTACTAGAGCATCTATAGCTGACAAACAACCACCCAGATGCCCAACACCTAGGTTGCCTATTGCGTCAAAAGTAAGATATCTTATTTCTCTACATTTCTTTTCTAAATCGTTATAGTTATCTATTCTCACGGATGGATCACAACCTTCATGGCCCCGTCTATTCTATTAACAAAGGTATCAAGCGCCTTATGGATATCGTCAATGCTGAAAGTATGAGTGATTAAATCTTTAGCATTGATCCTATTTTCACTGATTAAAGCTAACACATCCTTCGAACAATTCGGGTTGGCTCTTGAACCGTGTACGGTAATCTGGTTCATAACCATGGTTTTTATAGGAAGATTGTATTCATCCTGGCTTGGCAAAGATACAATTGCTACCTTACCGTTTTTCTTTGTACATCTAACAGTTTGTAGCATTGCGTTTTGAGTACCGGCACATTCGAATGCCTCGTCGACTCCTAAACCTCCAGTTATCTTTCTCACTTCCGCTACTATATCATCGCATTTTTCGTAGTCTACAATATAGTCTGCGCCTAGTTTCTTTGCGAATTGAAGTCTTTCTCTTCTGCCTACAACTATAGTCTTGCTACCCATGGCTTTTGCAATCATCATTACAAAAAGCCCAATAGGACCAGGACCGATTACTAGAGAAAAGCCTCCTGGTGTTATTCCGTTCAATCTAATAGCTTGGAGTGCAGTACCACCGGTATCAACCATAGAACCTTCATCGAAGCTAACATTATCAGGCATCTTAGTTAAAGCTCTTACGTTATAAGCGTTATATTGTGCATAGGCACCTTGATATGTAAAGCCGTAATGCCTGTGTCCAGCTTCAACCTTTCCATAGTTCAAACAGAGGTTGTAAAGTCCTCTTCTACAATTTTCACATACACCGCATCCGCAGTGAGCCTCTCCGGCAACTCTGTCACCTACTTTAAGATCGGTAACGCCTTCACCCAATTCAACTACTTCACCAGCAAATTCATGCCCGGGTATGAAAGGAAAGTAGGGTGGCCAGTTTATTCCCATGTAATCTCCTTTAAATAATTTTGGGTCAGATCCGCAGATGGCAACTGCGCCAATTTTTACTAGCACTTCGTTTCTTTTAGGTTTTGGTATATCTACCATTTCGACGCCGAAGTCATTTGGTCCTCTCATGACTACAGCTTTCATTTTATCACCCATTTAAATAGCCCCCTTTATGTAAAATATCTTTGGTTTTCAAAAAGAAGCACCAACCACTATATGGTCGGCAGGAACATGCTCATACCTTTACCTGTTTTGTATTTTCTTTCTCTTCTATTTATTGGGGTTTTCATAATTATCGCCTTTTATTGGGTTATAAACCTAGGGCACATGGTGTAGCCCTAGGTTTATAACATATGGTTTGCATTGAGATTTTCATGCTATTTTATTTATGGAAGATACCTATCTTATGCAGTTCATGAACACTCTTCCAACCTTCGCTCATTGGCTCTTTCAAGCATGGAGCAATTTCTTCTGGTGTACGGAATGACATTTTTGTTACATCAGGAACTTGTCCTGGAGGGAATTTCTCAAGAATGTCTTCAACCATCAATGTTAGATACTTACATGCAGCTGCAACTGGTCTCTTAGCTTTTTCTGCAGTACCTCTTGAAGGATATCCTACAACTCCTTCAGGAGTAGCAATTCTTTCTATTACATTATGACCTTGAGCTTCGGACCAGATATGAGGTCTTCTGTATGAATCTACAGAAGTATCAAAATGTCCTTCTAAGCACATGTTTTCACCTTGTGCGTCAACACAAACACTCATGTCTATCATTTCTGGGAATAGAAGATTTGCTACAGCTGTTTCTGCTTCATCAGCATGCACGAAATGAGTTGTCATAGAATTGGGTCTATCTGTTGGAACAAAGAATTCGCGTACTGCTCTATGCCATTCGAGAACTGATACAACAGCAGGTAATTGATATCTATTGAAGAATTCTTGGACAGCGGATTCTAACATCCATCTATGACCGTGGTTATTGACAAGGATCATTTTTCTAAATCCGTCATCCCAAAGACCAACCATTACATGAATCAAAGTTTCTCTTACAACTTCTTCGCTTAAAATTACTGTGCCGGCCATACCGATATGATGATATGGGTGTCCACCGTAGTTTAGTGGTGGGAGAGCAAGTGCAACTTCATAACCTTTTTTAGCTGTATATCTTCTTACAGCTTCACAGATTGAAGTTACCATGAAAGTATCGAGTCCACTATTGCTATGTATTCCATGGTTTTCAGTACAACCGATTGGGATAAGAACTACATCGTTCTTCCTTCTCTTTTCAATAAGTTTGCTTCTGGGTGTGGTTTGGATATAGCATCCGGGTTTACCCATTTCGCTTTCTGCTGGAATACCGTATTCTTCAAGAATTTTTTCTATTTCTTCTTCGCTGGCATCCCATAGTTCTTTCTTCATTCTTCCGATTTTACTGTCTTCAAAGAAGATCTCCGGATGAAG
>JAAYHT010000077.1 GCA_012735285.1 Clostridiales bacterium
AATATATCCATTATGGTCCCTTTGTTACGGTTGACTTTTTATTTTTCTCGATGCTCGCTTTCAAGGCATCCATAAGATCAATTATGTTACTTGGTTCTTCATGTTTCGGGGCAACAATTTCCTTACCGGCTATCTTTGTTTCTATTAACTCTTTTAATTTCATCTGATACTCATCCTTGTATTCAGATGGATTAAATGGCGTATCCATTGTGTTTATTAACTTCCTTGCCATTTCAAGTTCTGCCTCATCTATTTCGGGTTTTTTATATGTTTTAGGTATATCTTTAATATCATCCTCATAGTGCATGGTTGTAATAAGGATGCCGTCTTCCCGAGGTATGATAGCCATTAATTTCTCCTTTGAACCCATAACGGTTTTACCTATTGCGATTTTCTGCTCGGCTAATAAGGCTGCCCGTAAGAGCTCAAAGGCTTTTTCTCCTCCTACCTCAGGTGTGGCATGATATGCTCTATCAAAGTAAATGGGGGAGATCTGGTTCAAATTAGCAAAGTGTAATATTTGGATAGTTTTATCTTTCTCAGTCTTTATTTTCTCCAAATCATCATCTGTTACAATTACATAATGATCCTTATCGTATTGATAGCCTTTAATTATATCTTCCTGCTTTACTTCCTTGCCGCAATGGCCACATACTTTTTTGTACCTTATACGTTCTCTGTCTTCTTTATGCAGTTGGTTAAAACGAATATCGTTATCTTGTGTGGCAGTATATAACGATATTGGGATTGCAACTAAGCCGAATGAAATTACTGATTTGTGTGCAACAGCCATATTAGCACCTCCTGTTTACATTAGTTATCTGTAACTTCTCTGGCAAATATGTAACGTATGAAAAAACAATTGAAAACATATTGTAATAATAGAGAATAAAAAGGAGGAATATGTATGGGGATAAACTTTGAGATACACAAACGTGCAGGATTTTCAGATCCATCGCCTTACCCAGAGATTCGGGTTGAAGCACCTAATCAGGCCTATCTTGAGATGATAATGGACGATTATGCAGGTATAGTAAGTGAATTCACTGCTATTAATCAATATCTATATCACTACTTTGAAACGAAGAAGTATGATGATTTGAGAGAGATGTTTGAAAGTATTGCTATTAATGAGATGTTACATATGGAAATCCTAGCAAAACTAATTAACCTACTAGGTGGCAGACCCTTTTTCAGAGGTGGGGCCAGTACTAGAGGAAATGACTGGAGCCCGCGTTTTGTATATTATGGTTGTAATATCTGTGATATGCTTCATGCTGATTTGAACTCTGAGTTTAAAGCCATAAAAAATTACCAAGAGCATATTAGGCTAATAGATGATAAGTATATTAAAGAGTTATTAGAAAGAATAATTCTTGATGAAAGGGTTCATGTTGAACACTTAAAAATTGCAATAGAAAATTACTGTTTGAGCTAAATGAACTTGCATGTCATCTGTCGAAGCATTATACTTATAGAGAAGTCTTGTTGTTTGGGAGTGTCTTATGATTAAAAAATTTTCTATAGCATTGATAATTGTTCTAATAATGGTCTTTGGAGTTTTTGCATCAGCAAGCGATAGCGTATCCACTGCGGACACTGATAAATACATGTTAACAATATCCGATATTATAGAGATAAATGAGTTAGAAGCACCAGATGATCAACCTTTATATGTATATACACTACCCGTTGGATCTACGATTTCAATAACTGCAAAAGCAGAGGGTGTTAAGAGTACTATAAGCTGTTATGATAGCAAGAACAATAAGATTAAAACCTTTTCGATGAGCAGCGATGGTAAAGCCAGTGAAAAGATAAATCAGCCAATTCCGATTGATACAACAGTGTACTATACTGTAACTTCGGATGATGTTGAGAACTTCTTTATGAGTGTTGATATTTTAGACGAAAATGAAACAAAATCATTTTTCTTCATAGTTGAAGATCAAGAAGATTCCGTTGACTTGATAGTAAATGCTGAACCAACAGATGCTAAGTTATTAATTGACGGAAAAGAGATAGCATTTCAGGCTTATAAAATTAATGACTATAATTACTTCAAACTAAGAGATTTGGCCATGGCTATTTCAGGTTCAGACAAGCAGTTTGAGGTTGAATGGGATGAAGCTAAGAAAGCAATAGTGCTCACAACCAACACACCTTATACTGTCCAGGGAGGCGAACTCGAAATAAAGGATACAGGTATTCAAACTGGAATGGCTAATGAATCCATTATCTACCTGGATGGGCAAGAGGTTAACATGGTAGCTTATGAGATAAATAACTATAATTACTTCAAACTAAGGGACCTAGGTGAAGCTCTAGACTTTGCAGTAATATGGGATGCTGAGACAAACACAATTAAAATCGACACTAAACAAAGTTATTTGAGCAATTAGTGTTGAAATTACTATAGAGAATATGCTATTATATTATCGCCTTATATTTTGGGCCTAGAGCTCATTTGGGGAATTGGCGAAGTTGGGATCGCGCCTGACTGGCAGTCAGGAGGCCAGGAGTTCGAATCTCCTATTCTCCACCAAGAAAAACCTTGCAATAACTATGTTGCAAGGCTTTTTCATTTTTTGCGCTATCATCAAGATTTAGCTATTGACTACCAAATGACTGCTATGTAGGTTTTCTTCTGGCAAGTGTATAATATTATATGAGATATATTGTCAACTACCCACGACCTAAAGGTCATGGGCTTGTAACTGCCCAGCCGTGCCAGCGGATAATCCCTCCGGCCTTTTATCGATAGAAGGTATCTATCGTGGCGTTACA
>JAAYHT010000078.1 GCA_012735285.1 Clostridiales bacterium
CGCTTACGATATGGACAGCTCCGCTGTTTACATCTATAACTATATATAGATCTTTAAACTTAAACTTGTGAATCATGGTTATCTGCGCTTAATATTTTCGCACTCCTGATTTGCTACTGTGCAAGAAGTCTTGCATGCTGATTGACATGAGGTCTGGCATTCTCCGCAGCCTTTACCTTCGATTTTTTTAAGTGTCGGTTTAGCAATTGTCTTAATATTTTCCATTCTATAATCCCCCTTAAAAGTTTAAATTTACGAAGATTAGATTACCCTTTTTTATGTATTTTGTCAAATTGGGAACTTTTGAAAGAAACTTTATAAATCAACTTGCAAAAGTCCTACTTACATCATATAATATAACTGAACAGATTATAAGGAAAGATTTAAATGCAAGAGATTTAGAACATCACCCATGAAAATGTGCGTGAAGTAAACTACATAAAGATACTACAGCATATAAAGAGAAATGATGGTAGTACAAAGGCAGAACTGACCAAACATCTTGACGTCAGCCATACTACTATCAACAGCTACATCCAAACCTTAATGGATGAAGGCTTTGTTGTAGCTTCTGGGACAGCCGACTCCAGCGGAGGAAGGAAACCTGTAATATTAAAGATCAATCCGGCTGTACGCTGTTCTTTTGGCGTAAGGGTGTCGCCGGATAAAGTTTATCTTATCCTTGTCAATTTCCTAGGAGAAAAAATCGATCAAGTTGAATTCCCTTACTTAGGAATGGACGATGCGCTTGCAAAACTTAAAGAGCTTATATACGAAATGATAGACCGTCATAGCATCGATATGGATAGGATACTGGGAGTTGGGATGGCTTTCCCGGGGCTAGTAGATATGGATAACCTGCTTTTGGAGTACATACCCAATCTCAGTTTAGTTAATTACTCATTAAAGGACTTTGAGACCGATCTTGGATTACCTGTTTTTCCCGACAACGAAGCTAATGCAGGTACCTATGCTGAATACCTTGTGGGAAGGGATGAAAAGTTAGAAAGCTTTGTTTATGTTTCAATCGCAGAGGGTATCGGTACAGGTATAATGAACGACCATTTTCTATTCAGGGGAAAGAATAAGAGGGCAGGCGAGTTTGGCCATCTAAAGGTTTCAGACCAAAAGGTCAGGTGCAACTGCGGCAGATATGGATGCTGGGAACTATTCGCCTCCATGAGGGCGCTATTAAGGGATAGGCCTGAATCGGTCTCGGAACAGGGATATCTGGCTAGATTGTTTAAGGACTATGACAGAGGCGATCCTCAAGCTGTTGATAAGATTGAAAGATATGTCCGCTATTTGTTTGCAGGACTAGATGTAATTCTTTTAAGTGTAGACCCTTCTGTAATAATAATTGGGGGGGACCTTGGGGATTATGCCGGAAAGTTCATAGACATAGGAGTTAATAAATTGGGACTTACAAAATATTTTTACGGCTATGAGTCGGTAAGAATAATCCCTTCTAATATAAAGAGTAATGCAGCCTTGTTGGGTGCAGCACTACTTCCCTTAGAACAGATATTCAGGTTCAGGTACAGATTAAACATTAATTAGCAGTTAAATCAAAATAAAGGATAAATTTGCCAACTTTTGAAACTTACTTTCAAAAGAAACTTTCAAAACAAGACAAACAGGCACCGGCAGCCTTTAAACTATATAAATTTTAAGGAGGAACTGATGCAAATAAATAAAGACTATTTCAATGCAATAGACATTAAAGGTTTAGATGCATTACTGGATGACACCAGCAGTTTTACAAAAGTAGGTCCTAAAGAAGACGAAGATAGGGACAAGGTAAAAAAGATCAAAACAAACTGCAGAGCATGCATTCAAAATTGCGGTGTCATTGCTCATGTCAAAAATGGTAGGGTTATAAAACTTGAAGGAAATCCTGAAGATCCCATGAGTAAAGGGAGAATGTGCGCCAAAGGACTTGCCGGGATACAGGCGCTTTATCACCCCAATCGTCTTAAATATCCAATGAAGCGTGTAGGAGAACGTGGAGAAAACAAGTGGAAGCGTATCTCGTGGGATGAAGCAATAGACATTATTGCTAAAAAATTGATGGAAACTTATGAGGATTATGGTGCTGAGTATGTTTTCTGTTCCACCGGTGGCGGCGGAAACCCGGAAATCTGGAGTATAGCTAGATTTTGTAATATCTTCGGTACTCCTAACTGGTTTGAGCCGGGTTGTGCACAATGCTATCTACCGAGGGTACTGGCCTACACCATGATGTATGGCGGAGACGATCCTAGTATTGCAGACTCGAATGCACTTGAAATCTACTTCCCCGATGAGACTCCGATGAAGACTCTTGTACTATGGGGAACTGCACCTTCCTACTCCTGTCCAGCTACTGGAGGCGGTGCAGTACAAGACCTGCGTAGCAAGGGTGTAAAGACAGTAGTTGTTGACCCTCGTTTTACCCCTGATGCTGCTAAATCTGATGTATGGCTTCCTATTAGGCCAGGTACAGACGTGGCCTTGATGCTGGCATGGATTCGCTACATCCTTCATGAAAAGCTCTACGATGAGGAATTTGTCATGAAGTGGACAAACCTTCCTTACTTGGTCAATGTAGAGACAAAGATGTTTGTTAGAGCAAAGGAAAGCGATGATCCTGATGTTCCTGATACCTTCATGGTCTGGGATACAAAGACTAATTCAATGCAGCCTTTAGAATATCCTTGGAATGATGAGCTGGCACCTGCTCTTGAAGGAAGCTTCACAGTAGACGGTGTTGAATACAAGACAGGTTTCCAACTTTTGAAGGAAAGAGTTGAAGAATACACAATAGAAAAGGCTGCTGAAATATGTAGGCTTGATCCAGACAAGATTGTAGAAGCTATAGAACTCTTTGCTAAGAATACACCTAGTGGACTTGCAATCGGTGTTGCCACTGACCAGACTCCTAACTCAGTGCAAGCTGCGATGGGAGCAGCAACCCTAGACCTTCTTATGGGTAATGTAGAAAGGCCGGGGGCACTGCTTCAGAGATTCCGTAAGAGTGGAACCTTTGATATGCCTAACTATCCTGTACCTATAGCAGCGGACAGACTCCCACCGGAGCAGCTAAAGAAGCGTCTTGGAGGAACTGAGTTTAAGGGATTAGGTATTTGGTATGCTGGCCATCCCACAAGCATATTAGACGCTGTATTAACCGGAGAACCCTATAAACCAAGGGTCTGGATTGAGCGTTCTGGTAACAAGCTTGGTAATGTGGCTAACAGCCAAAAATGGGAAAAGGCTCTTAAAGAGCTGGATTTCATAGTGCATATGTACATGTATCCTACCTCTTTCTCAGCCTATGCCGACATCCTTCTGCCAACAAAAGAATGGCTAGAGACAGATATGATGGTAGAAGTTTGCAATAAGTTGTTTGCTAGACAAGGAGTTACCCACCTATGGGAGACTATAGATGAGACCGTTATCTGGTCGATGATAGCTAGAAGATGCGGAGAATTAGGTCATGAAGCTTGCCGCAAGGCTTTTGACTCTGAATACATGGGCAAGGATCTTGCTTACTGGGATTCAGTAGACGAAATATTTGACCACTTCTTAAGCCGTATAGATTTGACTTGGGATAAGCTCAAAGAGATTACCCCTTATGAATACATGCCTAAAGAAGATTGGAAGACCTATTATGTCTATAAGCAGATAGATCCGAAGACTGGTAAGCCAGCAGGCTTCCCGACACCATCCAAGAAATGTGAGATTTACTTGGAAAGCATGATAACCCTTGGAAGAACAGGTAGGCCCTTCAGTCCTATAGACCTACCACCGGCATCTAAGGATTACGAACCACTCCCCTATTATCTCGAGCCCCATGAAGACCCTGTAAATGATAAGGAGCTTACAAAGGAATTTCCTTTAACCATGACAGGCGGAAGAATTCCTTTATTCCATCACAATACCTTAAGAAATGTGCCCTGGTTGAGGGAGCTCTATCCTGTGCCTGAAATTTGGATTAATCCAAGAGATGCTGAGAAGTACGGAGTGGCCGACGGAGACTGGGTATGGGTAGAATCTAAGCGCGGTAAGATCAGAGCTTTGGCTTGGGTAACAGAGGGTATAAAACCGGAAACAGTATATATGGAACGCTTCTGGAATCCTGAGACCCTGGATACCGAAACTCACGGCTGGAAGGAAATGAACGTAAACGTGCTTACAAAAGAAGATGCCCCCTTTAACGATGTTGTCGGTACCTATACATTAAGAGCCTTCCAGGTGAAGGTCTATAAAGCAGAGGGACCACCCGAAGGCATTTGGACTAAACCTGAAGACTTTAGAAAGTGGCTGCCCCAGCCTAGCGATCCAACTGAGGAGGTATTGAGCAAAAAATGAAACAGTATTGTTTAGTGATAGATCTTGACAGATGTATTGGATGCATGGCATGCACAGTTGCATGCAAGTTGGAAAACGATGTACCTCTCGGTTCAAACAGGATGGTAGTTAAGCAAGTAGGTCCAACAGGAACCTATCCTGATCTTGAGATGTACTTCCTGCCAGCTGTTTGCCAGCAGTGTGAAAAACCAACATGCGCAGAAGTCTGCCCCACCGGGGCCTGCTACAAAAACAGCGAGGACGGTGTTATCTATATAGATGATCAAATTTGTATAGGTTGCCGCAGCTGCCAGAAGGCATGCCCCTATGAGGTTAACGATGTCAAGAAACAGCAGAATGTTATGGATAAATGCAACCTCTGTGCAGGCCTGAGGGAAATTGGCGAGAAGCCAGCCTGTGTTAAAAACTGCCCAGGAAGCGCCCTCATATTCGGAGATATAAACGACCCTGAGAGCGAAGTTTCAATTGCTTTAAAAAAGGCAGGAGAAGATAACGTATACTCGCTCCAGGATTTTGGCAATGCCCCGGTAACCCGTTATATTCTCCGAAATGCTAAATGGCAAGATATTTTACCCCAGGATATAGAAAAAGTTCAGGGGAGAAAGGACGGTTTAAAGTAATGGATATGAGATCTGATATTCTTAACCTCATGAAAAACCGTGGGGATCTTTATAGATTCTTAAGCAAGGTCTATATCAAGGAGATGGATCCTGCCTTTCTTGACAGTATGAAAGCCATGAGCTTTCCAAATATTAGCTTGGAATCCGATTTGGAAGAAGGTTTTAAAGAATTAAAAGAATACCTTGATAATATGAGTAAAGATGCGGTGGACGATTTGGCTGCTGACTACGCAAAGACCTTTCTATCCGCCGGAATTTCAAACGGTTCTGCTGCCTTCCCTTACGAATCGGTATATACCAGCAAGGACAGACTCGTGATGCAGGAAGCATGGGCAGATGTGCGTGAAATCTATGCTTCCTACGGACTGTCTAAAGGCAATGTGAACTCTGATGTGCTTGAAGACCATATTGCCCTGGAATTAGAATTCATGGCTCTACTTTGCAAAAAATCGGCAGAAGACATCGATGAAATTAAGCTATTGAGAAGCCAAAGCGATTTTCTCGACAACCATCTTTTAAACTGGGTGCCTGATTTTTGCAAAGACGTGGAAGAGTATGCCGAGACCAAGTTCTATAAGGCGATAGCAAAGATAACAAAGGGTTTTCTCAAGCTTGATCGCCAGATACTTGATAAGGTTATTGATATAGTAATAGAGAAAAATGGATCCAGATGCTATTCACTAAGCACAGACAGAATGGACCAGATCTTAAAGCAGCTTAAAAAGAACTACAGGGTCTACGCTCCAAAGCGCTTTGAAAAGCGTGGACCAAAGGGTGACAGCGACCTTGTTCGCTATGCAGAGATTGATTCGGTCAAGGATATCGTCCTGGATGTACAGTCTGACTTTTCTCCAAAGGAGATCTACTATCCAATAAGTCAGACCATGATCTATTTCGAGAACAGTCATTCTTCAGAAAGCATTCTGAAGGAAGAAAAAGACATAATTATATTCGCACGTCCCTGTGACATAAATGGCATAGAGAGCCTTGATAAGATTTTCTTAGAAAACGGTGGATATGCTGATATTTACTACAAGAGGCTGAGAGATAAGGTTAAGTTCTTCATGATAGAATGCAAAGAAGGCTTTGAAGACTGCTTCTGCGTATCCATGGGCTCCAACAAGACTGATAATTATAGCGTTGCAGTTAGACTAGGAGAAGACAATATCCTTGTGGAAGTAAAAGATGTAGAGTTTTTCAGCTTGTTCAGAGATGAAAAGTCAGCTGACTTTACTCCAATGTTCGTTGAATCAAATAAAAAGGTAGTAAAGCTGCCCAAGATCGAAAGCGACGAAGATCTGAAGAAAGCATATGGCTTGGAGTTTTGGAAGAACTATGACGAAAAGTGTATCGGATGTGGTGGTTGCTGTACAGTATGCGGTACCTGCAGCTGTTTTGATACTGTGGATGTTATCTATAGTGATACAAGCACAGACGGAGAGAGAAAGAGAGTATGGTCTTCATGTATGCTTGACACCTTCACACTGACTGCAGGCGGCAAACGCTTCCGTGAGACTAATGGAGAAAATATGCGCTTTAGAACCCTGCATAAGGTATATGACTTCAAGAAGAGATTTGGAACAGACAGGCATATGTGCGTAGGCTGCGGACGCTGTGATATGAGATGCCCACAGGATATATCATTTAGCGATACGATAAATACTTTCAGCGAGGAGATGGAACTATGAAGAATGTTATGATACCAAAACCCCATGAGATTACTCATGTTATCAAACATACAAAGGCTGAATACACTTTTCGTGTAGCCTGCGATGATGAAACCAAGCACGGACAATTCTATATGCTTTCTATACCCAAGATAGGAGAAGCTCCTATTTCCGTAAGCGGAAAGGGCGATGGATATCTTGAGTTCACTATTAGAAAAGTAGGAAGACTTACAGAGGGAGTTTTCGGTTTAGATGTTGGCGATACTATATTCATGAGGGGGCCATACGGCAATTCATTCCCCGTGGAAGACTTTGAAAACAAGCATCTGGTTGTTATAACAGGGGGTACCGGTATGGCACCTGTTAAGACCATGTTAGACTATTTTAGTGAGAATCAAGATAAAATAAAATCGCTTCATTTAATATCGGGCTTTAGAGATTTAGACTGTGTGCTGTTTACAGATGAAATCGATAAGTATAAATGTGATTTCAACGTAATATGTTCCCTTGACAATATGGAAGCACCTGGCTTTCATAAGGGCTTAGTAACCGAACATATTAAGAAGATTCACTTTGATACCTTCGATGAGTATAGTGTAGTCGTCGTCGGTCCTCCATTAATGATGCACTTTACAACAAAAGAGCTCTTAGCAAACGGTGTAGATGAATCGCGCATTTGGGTATCGATTGAAAGAAAGATGCACTGCGCGGTAGGAAAATGCGGCCACTGCAAGATAAATGATACTTATGTATGCTTAGAAGGCCCCATATTCAATTACACGGATGCTAAGGACTTAATCGACTGATGACTTTAAATAAAGAGGCAAGCTGACAAGGGCTTGCCTCTTAGTCTATATGGAGAGTTTTTGTATATGTTGCTAACATAACTATCAAGTGGTATAATACGTTTAATAATCAAGACAATAAGGTTATGAATATTTTAAGGAGGAAAGGCCACATGGCTGATGAAATTAGAGAAACGACCAACTTTATCCACGATATAATAGATAAGGATATTGAAGAGCGTACTTATGGAGATAGACCCATACACACCCGTTTCCCGCCGGAACCCAACGGATATCTCCATATTGGACATGCTAAGGCTATTTGTTTAAATTTCACAACTGCACAGAAGTACAATGGAAAGTGCAATTTGAGATTTGATGATACAAATCCCCTTAAAGAAGATACAGAGTATGTAGAGGCTATAAAAGAGGACGTAAAATGGCTGGGCTTTCAATGGGATGGTCTCTACTTTGCTTCAGACTATTTCGATAGGATGTATGAATGTGCGGTTGAATTGATAAAGAAGGGTAAGGCCTATGTCTGTGATCTTTCACCAGAGGAGATTAGAGAATACAGAGGTACCCTAACAGAACCGGGCAAGGAAAGTCCCTATCGTAACAGGAGCGTTGAGGAAAACCTCAGACTCTTTGAAGAGATGAAAGAGGGTAAATACAAGGATGGGGAAAAGGTTCTAAGGGCTAAGATCGACATGGCCTCACCTAACATGAATATGAGAGACCCTGTTATCTATAGAATAGCCCATGCAGAACACCATAATACAGGCGACAAATGGTGCATATATCCTATGTACGATTTTGCTCATCCTCTTGAAGATGCCTTTGAGGGAATAACCCATTCGCTCTGTACTCTTGAATTTGAAGATCACAGGCCTCTATATGAGTGGCCCCTTAAAGAGCTTGAATGGGAAATGCCACCTCAGCAGATTGAATTTGCCAGATTGAATCTTACGAATACTGTTATGAGCAAGCGCCATTTGAAGAAGCTTGTGGACGAAGGCGTTGTAGAAGGCTGGGACGATCCCCGTATGCCTACCATTGCAGGTATAAGGCGGAGGGGTTACACTCCAGAATCTATAAGAGACTTCTGTGATCGCATTGGAGTAGCAAAGACTAATAGTGTTGTAGATATAGCGCTGCTAGAACACTGCGTAAGGGAAGACCTAAAGACTAAGGTTGAGTCTCGCATGGTTGTTTTCAATCCGATTAAGGTGGTTATAACTAACTATCCAGAGGACTTAATCGAGGAAATGGAAATAGAAAACAACAGCTTAAATGAAGAGCTGGGCTATAGAAAGGTGCCCTTCTCCCGTGAACTCTACATCGACGGGGAAGATTTTATGGAGGAACCTGTTAAAGGCTTTTTCCGCCTGTATCCTGGAAACGAAGTGCGCTTAAAAGGTGCATACTTTATCAAATGCAATGAAGTAATAAAAGACGATGATGGTAATATAGTAGAATTGCATTGTACCTATGACCCTGAGCCCAAGAGCGGAAGCGGATTTAGCGGTAGAAAGGTCAAGGGAACAATCCATTGGGTGGATGCCAAACATGCAGTAAAGTTTACAGCTAGAGAATATGATTATCTGATGATAGAAGATGAAAATGGAGAGAACGTTATAAATCCTAACTCATTGAAAGTGGTTGAGGCCTATGGAGAACCTTCAATGGCCAATGTGAAAGCCGGTGACAGATTCCAGTTCTTCAGGAAGGGCTACTATATAGCCGATTCGAAACTCTGTACGGAAGACAAGATAGTATTTAACAAGACTGTAGGACTAAAGAGTTCATGGAAGAAATAATAGCTAAGACATAAAAGGTTATCGCAAATTGCGGTAACCTAATTCATAATTTGGGAAGGAGAAAAAGATGGATAGCAAGGCATATATAGATGCTTATATCGAAAGGGCAAGGGTAGCTCAAAAAGAATTCGAGTCTTATTCACAGGAGCAGGTGGATGAGCTTGTCATGGCTGTTGCTAAGACTGTTTATGACAATGCAGAATATCTTGCAAAGATTGCCGTAGAAGAAACACAGATGGGTGTTTTTGAGGATAAAATTGCTAAGAATAGGAATAAGGCGGCCATGATCTGGAACAGCCTTAAGGGTAAGAAATCAGTAGGAATTATTGAAAGGGATGAAGACAAGGGTATTGTCAAAGTAGCTAAACCCGTAGGAGTAGTAGCTGCTATTACACCCTGCACCAATCCAATTGTAACTCCTATGAGCAATGCCATGTTTGCTCTGAAGGGTAGAAATGCCATTGTTATAACCCCCCATCACAGAGCGATAAACTGCAGTACCAAGACTGTAGAAATGATAAATGAGGCCCTTGACAAGTTAAATGCACCTAAACACCTGATTCAAATACTGGATCAGCAGTCTAGGGAGAATACAAGAACCCTGATATCCAGTGCTGATGTGGTTGTGGCTACAGGTGGAGCCGGAATGGTCAAGGCTGCTTACAGCAGCGGTAAACCAGCCCTAGGTGTAGGTGCGGGAAATGTGCAGTGCATAATCGATAGAGATGTGGATTTTGCAGAGGCTGTACCTAAGGTGATAGCTGGCAGGATCTTTGATAATGGAATCATATGTTCGGGTGAGCAGTCAGCTATAATACCATCTGATAAATATCAAGATATAATCGATGAATTTGTAAAAAACGGAGCATATTTAGTAAACAACCCAAAGGAGAAAGAAGCTTTCCGCAATGCAATATTTGTTGACGGAGTAATGAACCGTGATGCTGTGGGCAAGAGTGTTCAAGAGATAGGTAAATTAGCAGGTGTGGACCTTCCAAAGGATATAAAGGTAATAATAATCGAAGCTGAGGGGCCAGGAGAAAAGGATCTTTTATCAAAAGAAAAGATGTGTCCTGTACTTTCGATTTACAGATATGATGACTTCAAAGAAGCTGTTGAAATAGCAAAAGCAAACCTAGAAGTGGATGGAAAAGGGCATACTGTAGCAATCCACTCCAATAGCAGAGAGAATATAGAATATGCAGGCATCGAGCTTAGCGTCAGCAGATTTGTTATAAATCAAATCTCTGCCAGCTCAGCCGGTGGAAGTTATTACAACGGTCTTGCTCCAACCAATACACTAGGTTGTGGAACCTGGGGCAATAACAGCATTTCCGAGAATTTGGATTATAAACACCTAATAAATATATCCAGGATAGCCTACTATATGCCAGATAACCCCGTTCCTACTGAGGATGAATTATGGAGATTTAATTATTGAATTGCTTTAAATAGGGCAGATTGAAACTCTAGAAGCATTGGGTGAAGCTCTGAATATCTGCCCTCGTTTAAAGCAGTTTCCAGTGTTTGACACTTTGATTCAAGCTCCGACATCCCAAGTGTGCCTGCTAAACCTTTAATAGAATGAGTCAACCTTTGGGCTTCTTCGTATTCTTTGTGGTCAACGTATCGATTGATTTTGATGTGACTGTCTTGATATTTGTTTTGGAAAACTTTTAAGTGTTTGTAATACAATGATTCCATTCCACCTAAGTATTGAATTGCTCTGCGCTTGCCTGAAATAAAATCATCTGTTAAAGGTTTTAACATACGACTTACTCCTTATTTGCAAAGCTATAGCGAGAGGGTGACTCTATTCTATTTCAATTATTTAGAAATGTAAAGGGCTAAACTTAAATAATATTCTAAAAATTTCGACACATTTTAACAAAGAGGTCGCATATATTGAAAAATATATTACTAACAATAGAATACGATGGTACAAACTTTCATGGATGGCAAAGGCAGCCTGGCCAAAGAACTGTCCAAGGCGAGATTGAGAAGGTATTGTCAAAACTATTTAGACAAGAAGTTACAATAACCGCTACCAGCCGTACTGATAGCGGAGTTCATGCTTTATACCAGAAAGCAAATTTTAAGGGTGATTTTGGAATTCCAACGGAGAGAATTCCCCTTGCTGCAAACAATTTGCTTTCGGGAGATGTGAGAATTAAATCAGCTGAAGAGGTTGATCTTGACTTTCACGCTAGATTCGATGCTGTGGGCAAGAAATATATTTATATAATCAGAAATGCAAGTTATGATTTTACCCAGAGGAATTTCTGTTATCATATAGAAAAGCAACTTGACCACCAATCGATGAAAGAAGCAGCCCAGTATCTAGTAGGAGAGCAGGATTTTAAATCCTTTATGGCAGCGGGGGGAAAGGTCCCTGAATCTACGGTAAGAACTATATACAGTGCCAATTTCACCCTTGAGCCTATAGATAAAGGAAGAAAAATAGTTTTTGAGATAATTGGAAACGGCTTTCTTTACAATATGGTGAGAATAATTGTTGGAACCCTTGTGGATATAGGGCTGGGGAAAATTTCTGCCAGTGATATGAAAGAGATTATAGAAAGTTGTAATAGATCAAGGGCGGGGCATACAGCACCGCCCCAAGGATTGTATTTATCCGAAATTTATTTTGATTATGCCGAGTTAAAAAAGTCTTTAGGGGGGGTGAATAAATGAAAATTAAAGACATGTTTGATCAGAAGAAGACAGTAATATCACTGGAGATTTTTCCGCCAAAGCTGGATTCACCGGTGGAGACCATATTCGATACCCTGGATGCCCTTTCTGACCTCAAGCCTGATTTTATCAGTGTTACATATGGAGCAGGAGGCAAGTCTAAAGATAGAACAATAGAGATAGCATCCAAGATAAAGAAGGATTACGGAATAGAAAGCCTGGCACATTTAACCTGTATTTCAGCCACCAAGGATATTATCAAAAACAGCTTTAAAGAGATGAAGGCCAATAATATTGAAAATATTTTGGCTATGCGCGGAGATATGCCTGAGGATCCGGACTTTGAATTTCCTGACCCGCTTCACTACCAATATGCAAAGGACCTAATAACAGAGGTAAAAGAGGAAGGGGGATTTTCCATAGGTGCGGCTTGCTATCCTGAAGGTCATATCGAGTGTAAGAGTAAGGTGCAGGATATCAAATTCCTGAAAGAAAAAGTAGATTGCGGAGTTGATTTTCTCATAACCCAGCTCTTTTTCGACAACGAAATCTTCTACCGTTTCATGGAGGAGATAGATATTGCAGGTATAGATGTTCCGGTTTCTGCAGGTATAATGCCTGTCTTAAACAAGAATCAGATAATAAGGATGACACAGCTTTCTGGATGCTCCATACCGCCCAAATTCAGAAGGATACTCGATAGATATGAAGACAACCCCGCAGCCTTGAAGGAGGCTGGGGAGGCCTATGCTATTGAGCAGATTATAGATCTCATGGCCTGGGGTGTAAGGGGAATCCATCTTTACACTATGAATAAGGCGGATACTGCGAGAAGAATATTTAACAATATAGAAAATATTAGAAACATACAGGGCTAGTGGTTTTTGGATGAGTAAGATTGTATTACTACACTCCCCATGATAAAATAAATTATTTGGAGGATGCGATGGATATTAGAAGTTTGCTGAAAGAAAGGGTAGTAATATTCGATGGTGCCATGGGCACTATGTTACAAAAGAGGGGGCTTAAGACAGGGGAGATCCCTGAAAGCCTGAATTTTACTCATCCTGAGATTATAAAAGAAATTCATGCCGAATATATTGCTTCCGGTTGTGATGTAATTACTACCAACACTTTCGGTGCGAATAGCTATAAAACTGAAAAGTCGGGCTATAGTGTGGAAGAGATAGTATCAAAGGCTGTTTGCCTTGCGAAAGAGGTTTGTAAAGATAAGTATGTAGCCCTAGGAATTGGCCCCATCGGAAAATTGATGGAACCAGTTGGAGATATGAGCTTCGATCAAGCTTGTGAACTATACAAAGAGCAGATTGTCCCAGGGCTTAAAGCGGGAGTAGATTTAATTCTCTTTGAAACCTTTACCGATCTTTATGAGATGAAGGCAGCTGCAATTACGGCTAGAGAGCTAACGAATCTTCCAATTTTTTGTTCCATAACACTCGAAGAAAACGGCAGGATGCTGATGGGGGCAGATGCCCTTACCGCTGTTAATACTCTCCAGGATTTAGGTATAGATGCAGTGGGTATAAACTGTTCATTAGGTCCCAAGCAGATGATACCTATGGTGGAAGAAATCCTAAAGTATTCTAAGCTGCCAGTACTGGTCCAACCCAATGCTGGACTCCCCAAAGTCGTCGACGGAGAAACAGTCTTCGACGTGGATGTGGATGAGTTTGTTGATAGCATGGAACAAATGCTTAATTTAGGAGTCTCAATTGTAGGGGGCTGTTGTGGGACAAGCCCGGATTATATTAAAAGGTTGGCTGATAGAGTATCGTTAATAGGCGATAAAATAGTAAAAACCAAGGTTAAGCCCTTTACCGCTGTCAGCTCAGCAACAAAGACCGTAGTCTTTGATGATCGGATTCGGGTAATAGGAGAGCGGATAAATCCCACGGGAAAGAAGCTTCTAAAAGAAGCTCTTAAAAAGCAGGACTATGCCTATATCGAAGATGAAGCCATAAGGCAGGTTAATGTTGGTGCGGATGTTTTGGATATAAATGTGGGACTTCCTGAAATAGATGAGGAAGCAGCAATGCTTGAAGCAATTAAAAGAGTATCATCTGTTGTGGATGTTCCCCTTCAGATAGACAGTGCTGATCCGACAGTGATTGAGAAAGCTGTCAGGATATATAATGGTAAACCTATTATAAACTCAGTTAACGGCAAGCAGGAAGTAATGGATGCTATATTTCCCATCGTTAAGAAATATGGAGCCTGTGTAATAGCCCTAACCCTGGATGAAAGGGGTTTACCCAAGGATGTAAATGAAAGGATAGAAATAGCGGAAAAGATTATCAACGAAGCGGCAAAGTACGGCATCGGCAAAGAGAGGATAATAGTAGACTGCCTAACTTTGACTGTTTCAGCCCAGCAGAGCGCAGGAAAAGATACACTTGAAGCTATACGTCAGATAAAATCACGCCTGGGTGTTAAGACAACCCTTGGAGTAAGCAATGTGTCCTTTGGCTTGCCTGAAAGAAAACTTTTAAACAGGACCTTTTTAGCCATGGCACTAGAGGCAGGCTTGGATGCACCTATTACAGATCCCTTGGTTGATGAATACATGGATACAATCAGGGCCTTTGAAACCCTGGCGTTTAAGGATATAGATTCTAAAGACTATATTGTATACTACGGAGGAAAGGAAAGCCCTTCAGAAAGCACTCCTAAATCAGAACATAGTCTGTCAGAGATTATCCTTAAGGGCCATATTGAAAGGGCAGCTAAGGCGACAGAAGAACTACTTAAGACTAAGAGACCAATGGAGATAATTGAAGAGCTTATAATTCCCACCTTAGAAATAGTGGGACAGGACTTTGAATCCGGTGCAATATTCCTTCCCCAGCTAATACAGTCGGCGGATACAGTTAAATGCTCCTTTGATATTCTTAGAAAGGCAATGAAAAGCACTAGAGAATCCATAAGCTATGGTAAAGTGGTACTTGCCACTGTTAAAGGTGACATTCATGATATAGGAAAGAATATTGTCAAGGTGCTTTTGGAAAACTATGGATATGAGGTAATAGACCTTGGCAAGGATGTGGATATAGAATTAATAGTTGAAACAGCTAGGAAAGAGGATGTAAAATTAGTAGGACTTTCTGCATTGATGACTACCACGGTAGTTAACATGGAGGCTACTATCAAGGCCCTTCGCCAAGCAGGTCTTACTTGCAAGGTTGCTGTGGGCGGTGCCGTGTTAAATCCCGAATATGCTAAGAAGATCAATGCAGACTTCTACTGCAAGGATGCAATGGAAGGGGTTAGAGTAGCAAATTTAGTATACAAGGAGAACACAGATGAGCAGACCGACTTGGGATGAATATTTCATGGAAATGGCAGAGGTGGCACAGAAACGATCCACCTGTTTAAGGCGTAAGGTAGGTGCAATAATAGTAAAGAACAACCACATTATGGCTACGGGCTATAACGGGGCTCCTGCCGGAATAGAGCATTGTTCAGAAAGGGGCTGCGTGAGGGAGAAGCTAGGAGTTCCTTCAGGGCAGAGACATGAACTTTGCAGAGGTCTACATGCTGAGCAGAATGCAATAATACAGGCAGCGCAATTAGGTCAAAGCATAGCTGGTGGAACTTTGTACTGTACTAACCAGCCCTGCGTAATTTGCGCAAAGATGATTATAAATGCAGGGATTGTTAGGGTTGTGGTAAAGGATGGATACCCTGACGAATTAGCAGTGGAGATGTTAAATGAAGCTGGAATAAAAATAGAAAAGCTTAACACGGAGGTAACATGATTCCATTAGTTTTTATATCATTTTTAGTAGCTTTTGTTATAACACTGGTTTTAACGCCTTTGGCTATAAAAATAGCTCCGAAAATCGGTGCCATGGACGTTCCTAAGGACGATAGGAGAATGCATACCGAATCGATGCCTCGATTCGGCGGAATCGCCATATTTATCGGTAGCATGGCAGCGATGTTTTTTATTCTACCAATAGAAGTTACTTCAGGGGTAAAGGGGATAGCGATAGGAGCAACCATAATACTTATCATGGGGATAGTTGATGACATTTGGTCCCTATCTGCTAAGATTAAACTTGCTATTCAGATATTATGTGCTTGCATTCTATTTGCGTCATCAGTAAGGATATCCTTTATTTCCGATCCCTTTGGTGACGGTTATATATATTTCCCCTGGTTTGTCAGTCTAGTTGTTACTGTAATCTGGATAGTGGGGATTACAAACACAATCAACCTGATCGATGGGCTAGATGGGCTTGCTGCAGGAGTTTCATTTATTGCAACCGTATGCATAGCCTATATAGCATATATCCACGGAAGATATGAGATAGCCATGGCATTTATGGCATTGGCAGGAAGTTGTCTTGGTTTTCTCCCCTGGAACTTCCATCCGGCTAAGATATTTATGGGGGATGGAGGTTCTCTCTACCTAGGATTTATGATAGCGTCCATATCAGTCTTAAGCCCAATGAAGAGTGCTACGGTAATAGCTACAGTACTGCCAATCTTTGTACTTGCCATACCCATATTCGATACCATATTTGCCATATTCAGACGTATTAAAAATGGTAGACCCATAATGGAAGCAGATAACGAACACCTTCACCATCTAATAATGACCATAGGGATGGGGCAGAAGCGTTCGGTCTTGACCCTCTATGGCATTAGTGGTGTAATGGGAGTTGCAGCTATATTAATAAGCCGTGATCTCTTTGTGGATGCTATTATGCTAATAATTATCGCAGCAACATTAATCTATGTATTTATGAAGGATCAAGGTTTTGGAAAGCCTTTGAATGGAGATAGAAAATGAGGATACTTACTGTATTTGGCACTAGACCTGAAGCTATTAAGATGGCGCCACTGGTGTTGGAATTACAAAAACAAGCTGATATAGAATCAATATTATGCGTAACGGCTCAGCATCGGGAGATGCTGGACCAGGTACTTGAGCTGTTTTCCTTAACCCCGGATTATGATCTTGACATCATGCAGCCTAATCAAACCATTAGTCAGATTACCACCAATGTGATCCTGGGGATGGAGAAGGTATTAAGCGAGGCCAAACCAGATATTGTTTTGGTGCATGGAGATACTACAACAACCTTCGCTTCTGCCCTTGCTGCCTTCTATCAAAAGATAGCAATTGGTCACGTCGAAGCAGGACTTCGTACCTTTGATAAATACTCTCCCTATCCTGAGGAGATCAATCGGGTATTGACAGGACATCTGGCAGACATACACTTTGCGCCTACCAAGAGAAACAAAGAAAATCTTTTAGCTGAAGGAGTTCCAGAGGACAGGATCCATATTACCGGAAACACCGTTATAGATGCCCTGCTTACTGTAGCAGAAAAACCCTATACTTTTACCGATGAATCTTTAAAACAAATTGATTTTGAAGCTAGGAGGGTAATTACGGTTACCTGCCACAGAAGGGAAAATTTGGGCGAAAACATGAAGCAGATCTTCAGTGCAATAAAAAGAATAGCCCTAGAATTTGACGATGTCGAAATTGTGTATCCAGTTCATATGAATCCCAAGGTGAGAACTATCGCCGATGAGGTGCTTAGAAATACTGAAAGGATCCATCTGATAGAGCCCCTTCAATACCAGCCATTTGTGAATCTTATGGCTAGGTCATATATGATAATAACGGATTCTGGGGGAATGCAGGAGGAGGCTCCTGCATTAGGAAAACCCGTTTTAGTAGTGAGGCGTGAAACCGAAAGACCGGAAGCAGTTGAGGCTGGAACCGTCAAACTTGTCGGTGTTGAAGAAGGGACCATATATTCCACCGCCAAGATGCTTTTGGAAGATAAAGAAGAGTATGAAAAGATGGCCAAGGCAGTTAACCCTTATGGGGATGGGAAGGCCTGCAGTCGAATAGTAAAGATACTGTTAGATAAAAGATGGACAAGCCAGTAGTAATAGAAACCAAGTCTTTGTATAGGACCCTGGTTAGGGTCGCACTTCCTATTTTCCTACAAAGTTTAATAGCATCTTCCTTAAACCTTGTTGATAACTTAATGGTGGGAAGCCTAGGAGAAGCAGAGCTTGCAGCAGTTGGATTATCAGTACAGTTTTTCTTAATCCATTACGGTGTCATGTTCGGCTTTGCTAGCGGTTCTGCGGCTTTCTTTTCCCAGTTCTTTGGAGCCAAGGATCTGGGAAACATTAAGAAGGTTTTAGGGTTTGCTGTTAGCTTTTGCTTTTTAGTGAGCCTTTTCTTTTTCATACCTGCCATGGTCTTTCCGGAAAAGGTTTTAAGTGTATTCACTGATATACCTGAAGCTATTGATATAGGAAAGGACTATGTGAGGATAGTGTCTTTAGCTTTGCTGACAGTTTCTATAACTGTGCCTTGCACTGCTGCCCTGCGTGCAACTCAGCAGACGGCAAAGCCTCTCTTTATCAGCATGGTATCCTTTTCAGTAAATACAATTCTTAATTTTATATTAATATTCGGCCATTTCGGTTTTCCCAAAATGGGAGTGGTAGGAGCTGCTACAGCCACCCTTATAGCCAGAATTATTAAACTGATATTGATTCTTTATATTATCTTCGTTAGAGACAACATATTAAAGGGAAGTTTGAAAGAATTTATTTGGATTAAAGCACTTGCCACAAGGGTGCTTGCAAGCGCCTTGCCTGTAACTATAAATGAGGCAGCCTGGAGCCTTGGGATGGCAGCCTATAATGCCTTTTACGGCAGACTGGGTATCACCGAATATGCTGCAATACAGGCAAGCAGTACAATAAATTCTTTGTTTATACTTTGTATCTTCAGCCTAGCCGACGCTATTATCATCCTAGTTGGCCAGAGGATAGGCATGGGAGAGATGGAATATGCCTTCGCGCTGGCTAAGAGGCTACTTAGAATAGGCGTATTTGTGGGAATTATTTCGGGTGCACTGCTGATCCTTTCATCGAGATTTATCGTTGTGCTGTTCAATTTCACTGAGGTAGGGAAGCAGTACACAATCTGGATTTTAATGATTTACGGTGTATTTTTGTGGTTAAAGGTTTACTGTGGTCTTAATATAGTAGGGGTCTTGCGAAGCGGCGGAGATACTAAATATGCAATGCTTGTGGAGATAGGCTGTGTCTGGTTGATAGGGGTGCCCTTGGTGTTTATAGGGGTCTTCTATTTAAAAATCCCCGTCTATTTTATAGTTCTATTAGTCCATGTTGAAGAAGTAGTAAAGGGCTTGATTCTAAGAAGGCGTTTTTATTCAAGAAAGTGGCTAAGAAACCTTATAAAAGGTTTCTAGGTCAGGATGCTTACGTAGATAGGAATAGTAACAAGGCAGACTAAAGTACTGATACTTACTAATTTAGATGCATATTCAGGTTCTACATTGTAGTATTCAGCCACAATTGAGGTCTGCATGTGGCAGGGCATGGTAGATGTCAGCATGAAGACCTGAAATGCCAGTCCTTCCACATTGAATATTTTTAAGAATATGAACATAAAAATAGGGCTTATAACAAACTTGCCTAATAGAATTACTATTTCATCAATGGCCAACTTAGGTATTCCTTCGATAAAGCCCACCAGTCTAGCCCCTATAACCAGCAGGGAAAGGGGTACGCATAGTGAACTTAAGTGGCGTAAAGCTGAATCAAATACCAAGGGAAGGGTCCATTCCATTTGAACAATAAAGGCTCCCACAAGCACTCCGATGAGTGCTGGATTGAAAATCTTCTTTAGTGAAAAACTGCCCTTGCCTAGTTCCGAGCCTCTTGCAAGCTCCCAGGCACCCAGGCTCCAGAAACCTGCCAGGGTGACCAGGTAGAAGGTGAAAAGAAAGGGAAGACCGTCTTTGCCAAATACTATTTCGTTAATAGGGAGACCTATAAAGATAG
>JAAYHT010000079.1 GCA_012735285.1 Clostridiales bacterium
CTTCCTAATTATGACGCCATACCGGACAATTACATAAGAAAACAGACCCTTGTAAATAGCGAGCGCTTTATTACCCCCGAATTAAAGCAGGTTGAAAGCGTTGTTTTAAATGCCGAAGCCAAGATAAATGAGCTGGAGTATCAGCTATTTCAGGGGATAAGAGAGGAAATTCAGAAATATATAAAAACAATTCAAAGAACTGCTAATGCAATTGCTGTATTAGACGTACTCCTTTCATTTGCTGAGGTAAGCACTCGCTTAAACTATGTAAAACCTGAAATAGATGATTCTGATGTTATTAATATAAAAAATGGCAGACATCCAGTTTTAGAGGTTACTAATAAGGACGGAATTTTTGTAGCTAACGATCTATATTTAGATAGGGACAAGCAAAGCTTGCTAATTATTACAGGCCCTAATATGTCAGGAAAATCGACTTATATGAGGCAGACAGCCCTGATAGTACTTATGGCACAGGCTGGATGTTTTGTACCTGCAGATCATGCTAAAATTGGACTTGTAGACCGTATTTATACAAGGATAGGAGCATCAGACAACCTAGCCCAGGGTCAGAGTACATTCTTCGTTGAAATGAGTGAACTTGCATATATTCTCAATACGGCTACTCTAAAAAGCCTTGTGATACTTGACGAGATCGGACGAGGGACTAGCACTTATGATGGTTTATCAATTGCCTGGGCAACTGTCGAATACCTATGCGACCCTAAACGAATGATAAGGACCTTATTTGCAACACACTATCATGAACTTACTGTTCTAGAGGGAAGCATAAAGGGTGTACAAAACTTAAATGTTGATGTAAAAGAAAAAGACGGAAACATTGTATTCCTTCATAAAATCGTTCAAGGAAGTTCTAGCCGAAGTTATGGAATACATGTAGCAAAACTTGCTGGGGTACCTGCAAAGGTGCTAAATAGGGCAGATGAGAAGTTATTGGAATTAGAATCAAAGTCTGATGAGGTTTACGATATTAAAATACAAGAAAATGAAAAGCAAGAGCAATTATCAATATTTGACTATGCCGACAATAGATTACTTGAACGGATAAGATCATTAAATTTAATGGAAATAACTCCATCTGAAGCCTTTAAGATATTGGAGGAATTAAAGCATGCTACAGAAGAATAGAATAAGAAAACTGCCTAAAGATGTAGCTGATAAGATTGCAGCTGGCGAAGTTGTAGACCGCCCGGTGTCTATAGTAAAAGAGTTAGTTGAAAATTCAATAGACGCAGGTGCTACTTCAATTACGGTTGAAATCAGGCGGGGAGGCAAAGAATATATACGAGTTACGGATGATGGGTGTGGAATTCCGAAAGAAGACCTTAGACTTGCTTTCTTACGCCATGCGACAAGTAAAATAGTTGATGAGAATGATCTTTTTAATATAAATACATTAGGGTTTCGAGGAGAAGCCCTAGCCAGTATTGCAGCAGTTTCAAGACTTGAAATTATCACTAAAACAATAAATGTGAAAATAGGTTCAAGACTACAGATTGAAGGTGGGAATATAATAGGGGAGGGCGATACCGGCTGCCCTGACGGTACCACTGTAATCGTAACAGACCTGTTTTTTAACACGCCTGCAAGGAAAAAGTTCATGAAACAGGATGGAACTGAGAGTGCGTTAATTATAGATTTTGTATCCAAAATAGCATTAGCTTATCCAAACATAAAGATTAGATTGATAAACAATAGATCAACCCTTTTTAGTACACGAGGTAAGGGCAATATTCATGAAAACATTTTAATAATCTACAGCAAAGAAATAGGTGACAAGCTTATTGAAGTAAATAACCAAGAAGGGGATTATCAAATAAAGGCATATATTTCTCCATTGGACCTAAATAGGAGTAATAGAAAGAGTCAAGTATTCTTTGTCAACGGCCGTCAAATAGAAAGCAAGGTCTTAGATAAGGCAGTTAGTGAAGCATATAAGGAAAGACTACCTGAAGGTAGATTCCCTATAGTATTCATATTTTTAACATTAGATCCCAGAGATTTAGATGTGAATATTCATCCTAACAAAAAAGAGGTAAAGTTTTATGATAGTGAAAAAGTTCAGTCCTTCGTTGTAAACTCAATACAAAGTGCTCTCTATTCGAAAAGTTCGCTTCCAGAGATCAAGCCTAAACACATGTATACAGAAAAAGTCAAAGAGATAAACCGGGACTACGAACAGGTTGACATAAAAACGTTATTGTCAAATAGACAACAAGCTGATAATATTATATGCAAAACAGAGGAAAGTAAAGAATTAAAACTATCAGAGATAAATATTACAGGAACCATATTCGGTACATACATTACTGGATTTGATGAAGACAACTTTTATCTAATTGATCAACATGCTGCACATGAAAGAGTGTTTTATGAAAAGCTCATGGAACTGATGGAACATAAAAATAGTGATTCTCAATTGATTATTTCACCTTTTGTAATAGATTTTCCTTTAGCTATAAAAGCTCAATTACCTAATTGTATCGTAAAATTAAGGGAAATGGGTTATGTTTTAGAGGAATTTGGACCAAGATCCTACATAGTAAAAGCAATACCATCTTTTATGAATTTATCTGAAGCAAGGATCTTCTTAGATGATTTTATGGATCAAATTGGCACTAATGTTGATAATAGAAATGTAGATAAGATTATAATCAATGCTTGCAAAAGTGCCGTTAAAGCTAATGATAGCTTGACCCTAGAGGAAGTTAAGGAATTAATTAACGATTTAATAAAAACTGAAAACCCATTAACATGTCCTCATGGCAGACCTACTCTTATCAAACTCTCAAAATATGAGATAGAAAAGATGTTCAAGAGGGTGTAATATGTATGCAAAATAGTCGAAAGATCGTGCTAATAGTTGGTCCAACTGCTGTGGGCAAGACTTTTTATTCTCTTAAAATCGCTGAAATCTTAGACGGTGAAATTGTTTCTGCCGATTCGATGCAAATATATAAATACATGGATATTGGAAGTGCCAAACCTAAAAAAGAAGAACTTTCAAGAATAAAGCATTATCTAGTTGACGAAGTAGACCCTAGAGTTGTTTGGTCAGTTGCGGATTATCAAAAACGTGCGAAAATCTATATAGAAGAAATCTTTAAACATGGCAAATTACCTATAGTTTCCGGAGGGACAGGGCTATACGTTAACTCATTGATTTATGATATGGATTTTTCAAAAGCAAAACAGACAGATCTTCGGAAAGAACTAGAAGAAGAAGCGCAGATTTATGGTAAGCATAGAATATATGAAAAGCTTAAGAAGCTTGACCCTGAAGCTGCAAAGAGAATCCACCCTAATAATTTAAAAAGGGTTATACGCGCAATAGAGGTATATAAAACTACTGGAAAGGGTATGCCTGAGTTTAGTGAGTCTTTTAAGAAAACCGATGATTATGAGTGTATATTAATAGGTCTTAAAAGGGATCGCCAGATATTATATAATAGAATTAACATAAGAGTAGATGAGCTTATCAATTTAGGTTTAGTAGATGAAGTAAAAGAATTACTAGATATGGGTTTGACTGAAGAAAATATCTCAATGAAAGGTATAGGATATAAAGAGATTATAGGATATTTAAATGGGGAATACAGCCTAGAAGAAGCTATAAAGTTAATTAAGCGTAATACTAGAAGATATGCCAAAAGACAGATGACATGGTTTAACCGCTACAAAGATATCAAATGGTTTGATCTATGTTCTCTTGAGAGTGAAGGCAAGGGAGTAGAGTCTATAGTTTCCTATTTAAAATCAGAACTAAGTAATTAGGGTGATTGATGTGGCTGAAAGAAAACGGATTAGAGTACATAACAAAAGCGATAAGCCAGATAACGTGATAATCAAGGAGAATAGAATAATAGAAAAGTGTCAAGAAATAGAAGATGAGTTGCCCAAATTCTTAAGAAGCTATTTTATTTATTTAAAAGGCAACGTGTTACCAATGACTAGGTTAGCTTATCTTCGTGATATTCGTTTCTTTTGCTATTATCTCATAAATGAGACCAGCTTAACTGAAGCAGAAGAAATAAAAGACATAAAACTAGAGGAATTCAATAAAATCAAAGCCTCGGATGTTAATCTTTTCATTGATTATTGCAGAAGATACAAGGTTGAAAGTAAAAATAAGGTCAGTATATTTGAAAACGATAATCGGTCTCTGGCGAGAAAAAAGTCTTCTTTATCTGTCTTATTTAAACACCTTTATAGAGAAGAGTTAGTAGATAAGAATATTACCGATGCCTTTAATCCGATTAGGGTACCAAAACCCGGAGAAAGGGAGATAAAGGCCTTGCAGGATGATGAGGTAATGCGCATGTTAGATGCAGTAACCCATGGTACAAATCTAACTAAAAAAGAATATGAATTTTGGAGAAAGACAAAGTATAGAGATAAGGCTATCTTAATCCTATTTCTCACTTATGGATTGAGGATATCAGAGTTACAGCAGCTTAATCTATCATCCTTTAACTTCAATAGGGGTGAGTTTATAATATACCGCAAACGCGGAAAAGAGTCAGTAATGCCTCTTAATAGAACTGTTACAAATGCTGTAAGAGCATATATAGAACAGGAAAGACCAAAAAGTGATGAACTGGATGAGGAACATAAGGATGCTCTGTTTTTATCGTTACAGGGTAGACGGATGACAGAGCGTCAAATAAGGCAGATGGTAAAAAAATATACATCTATCGGTTTATCAACTTCAAGAGATGCCGGTTATAGTCCACATAAATTGAGGGCAACAGCAGCAACATCTCTTATTGGTAGAGGAAATTCAATATATGATGTACAAGCTTTGCTTGATCATGAGAATGTAACAACCACCCAGCTATACGCTGCACATAAAAAGAATGTTAAACGGGATCTTATAAAGAATTTTGAATGGGATGAGGATGAATAAATCAAAATAGAAATGGAGACAGTTAATGCAGAACAAGACTTACACATTACTTAACACAACCTTCGGGATTGATAAAGACATTTTGGATATTGTTTTTGAAGCAGAAAGTCAATTAACAGATGTATTCAAAAAAGCCGATGATATCATGGCATATAATCAATACAAGGTACTAGATGTATTTCAAAAGTGCAGAATAACTGATACGCATTTTTCTTGGAATACTGGATATGGCTATAATGATTCTGGAAGGGAGGCCTTAGAAGAAGCCTACGCTTTATTATTCAACACAGAAGCAGCATTAGTAAGACCTATAATAGTAAGCGGGACCCATGCACTAACATTAACCTTAACAGGAATACTAAGACCTGGTGATGAGCTAATATACAGTACTGGTAGCCCCTATGATACACTTGAGGAAGTTATAGGTATAAGAGGTGAGGGTAGGGGTTCTCTAAAAGAATTTGGAGTCACCTATAGACAAGTTGACCTAAAAGAAGATGGAACAATTGATTTTGAAACTTTAAAGAAGGCTATCACTAATAAAACCAAAATGGTGGCTTTACAAAGGGCTACCGGCTACAGTTGGAGAAAAGCTATTACTATACCCGAAATTAAAGAATGGGCTAGTTTTATAAAATCTATAAACCAGGATATTGTATTGATGATCGATAATTGTTACGGAGAATTTTTGGAAATAGAAGAACCCACAGATGTGGGTGCTGATGTGGTGGCAGGATCTTTAATTAAGAATCCTGGAGGGGGACTTGCACTTACAGGTGGATACATTGCTGGGAAAAAAGATCTTATAGAAAAGATATCTTATAGAATGACTTCTCCAGGTATTGGTGGAGAATGTGGACTAACATTTGGACAAACGCGAACGATGTTTATGGGATTGTTCCTTGCTCCAAAGACTGTAAACGCAGCATTAAAAGGAGCTATTCTCTGTTCAAAAACTTTTGAAAACCTAGGTTTTGAAGTATGTCCAAAGCCTGAGGAAACGCGAAGCGATATCATACAAGCGATAAAACTGGGAAGCCCGGAAGCAGTTATAGCATTCTGTGAAGGAATACAGGCAGCAGCCCCGATTGATTCACACGTAACGCCGATTCCGTGGAGCATGCCGGGTTACGAGGATGAGGTAATTATGGCTGCTGGCGCATTCATACAAGGTTCGTCAATTGAATTATCTGCTGACGCTCCTATAAGACCACCTTATATCGTATACTTCCAAGGCGGATTAACTTACGAGCACTCAAAATTCGGTGTTATAAAAGCATTACAGACTCTACGGGATAAGGGTTTATTATGAGAAAATTTCTCTCAATATTTAAGTTTATAATTTTACTAGCCATAGTAATTGGCTTGCCAGCCTATGTATATTTTGAACACTATGACTTTCTAGAGCAGTTTTACACTACGGAAGGCGTCAATCTGTTCCTAGAAAAATACAAAACTGCCAGTATTCTTGTTTATATAGCATTACAGATTTTACAGATAGTTATATCAATAATTCCTGGCCAGTTTATACAGTTTGCGGGAGGCTATGCCTATAGTTTTTGGTTAGCATATCTACTCTCTATAATAGGTATAGCCTGTGGGTCAACTATTGCATTTTATTTATCCCGCATTTTAGGTAGAGATGCAATGTACCTTATATTTGGAGAAGAAAGAATATCAAAATTTATAGAACAGTTAAACAGTAAGAGAGCGTTCGCTGTCTTATTTGTTTTATTCTTAATACCAGGCCTGCCAAAAGATCTTGTAACGTATGCGGCGGGTTTATCTCATATAAAGCTGAAGCCTTTTCTTATGCTTTCCTTAACAGCAAGAACTCCAGCACTTATGGGAACTATTGCAGCAGGAAGTATGCTGTACGAGCGCAGTTATGTAGGCTTAGGAATCCTAGCAGCTATAGCTATAGCCTTATTTATAATTCTATTTTTAAAGAGAGACAAGTTAACATCTTTTTTCGATAGAATATATAAGAAGTATATGTAAAGAACAAATGTTTAATTTTCTCCTTTACAAAGAACATACATTCTGCTATTATTAATATACAAACATACGTTCAGTGGCAAAGGAGATTAAAAATGTTTAGAAAATATAGGATAAAATCTCATTTTAGATTCTGTACCTTTTTAACACTGGCACTAATATTAATAATTGTAGCAACAGGAACAGTATTAGGATTTAATGACTCAGCCGGCATTACAAAAGAACAATATGTTGAAATAAAAATAATAGCTGGAGATAATTTATGGAATCTAGCTAGATTATATGGACCTAAAGATCAAGACATTCGTAGAATTGTACATAGAATATGTATGATAAATAATATTTCAGCACATGAGATACAACCTAACCAGAATATATTAATACCTATAAATTGATTGGGCAGGGGGGAGATAATTCCGGATCTATAATAAATGTTGGGGTAACCGAGTAATCGGAAGCTCCAACATTTTATTTTGTATAAAAAAAGTAGAGCATAGATAGAAAATCCTGTAAGATTAAGTTGCAACACAAAACCAAAAGGAGGTTTTCTACTATGCTCCAAC
>JAAYHT010000080.1 GCA_012735285.1 Clostridiales bacterium
ATCAGAAATTTATTTCACCACTTTTTCCGGCGACATGTCGTTTTTACCCTACATGTTCAACTTATTTCATACAGGCTTTGGAAAAGTATGGATCTGGTAGGGGTAGTTTTATTGGAATAAAAAGGATATTAAAATGTCACCCGTTCAATCAGGGAGTATATGATCCTTTAAAATAACTGGAGGATACTAATGACAACTTACGAAAGAATAATGTCAGTAATAGCGATACCTATGGGTTGGGTTTTGACCTTCTTATACGACTTTATCAACAATTACGGTATAGCTTTGATTGTGTTTACAATATTAATCAGAGCATGTCTGTTTCCCGTTTACATTTCACAGATTAAAAATTCGGCTAAATTGAAAGAGTTCCAACCCAAGATGCAGGAATTGCAGCGCAAATATGCTAACGACAAAGAAACGTTAAATATAAAATTGATGGAACTATACAAAGAAGAGAACTTTAATCCAGCGAGTGGTTGTCTGCCTTTATTAATTCAGATGCCTATTATTCTAGCCTTTTTTGTTCTAATTAGGAATCCTATAGCTTTCATTTCCGATCCTCAGATGATCATGGCAGTGCACGAATCATTTCTTTGGATACCAGATCTTTCGCAACCCGATCCTTGGATTCTACCCATTTTAGCAGGTTTAGCAACATTTGTTTCATTCTCATTGACACAGACCATGGCGAATCCAGATGTTGGTGGGACGGTAGGAATGATGAAGATGATGAGATTCTTCTTTCCTATCATGATTGTATGGATGGGTCGGGCGTTTCCTTCAGCCCTTACTCTATATTGGTTTATAGGGACAATGTTCATGATTGGTCAAACTTTGCTTATGAATAAATGGAAGGAAAGAAAAGGATTTAAATAAAAAGGCCTGAATAAATGGAGGTATAATATGGATTTTTCTGAAAAATGGGGCAGAGATGTTGATGAGGCCGTCGATCTAGCACTTAAAGATTTAAAATTGACTAAGGACCAGGTAAGAGTAATAGTATTGAAAGAACCATCAAGAGGATTCTTTGGAATAGGGGCAAAACTAGCTAAGGTAAGAGTAGAGAAGATTGTAGAAGAAAAGAAGGAAGAGATAGAAGAAAAGCCAGAGGAAGAAGAAAGAAAGAAAGTTGAAGTTGCGCATAAGAGACAGAGAAGAAAACATAAATCGGTTAAATCTAAAAAGAGAACACAGCCTAAAAGCCATGTTTCAATAAGCAAAAAACCTGAAGACCTTGTTGAAATATATGAGACACCAGCATTAGACTTCTTAAGAGACATTACGGAAAAAATGGGTTTAGACTTAGATATAAGGGCTTTTGCAAATGACGATAGTCTATATATAGAAATGTTTGGAAAGGATTCAGGTACAGTTATAGGAAAAAGGGGTCAAACCCTCGATTCTATTCAGTATTTAACCAGCCTTGTAGTCAATAAGGATTCAAACAAATATACAAGGGTTATAGTAGATGCTGAAAACTATAGGGCTAAGAGAGAAAAGACATTAGAACAACTGGCTTGGAGATTGGCTGATAAGGTAGAAAAAACAGGAAAGAATATAAGATTGGAGCCTATGAATCCCTACGAGAGGAAGGTTATTCATTCCACTCTGCAGAAGAGTAAGACTGTAACTACTAGAAGTGAGGGAGAAGAGCCCTATCGAAGAGTTATTATAGAACAGAAATAATACAAGAATAACCTGCGATACCGCAGGTTATTCTACATAAGAGCTTTATATTCTAGGAGGAATAAAAATGGAAGATACCATTGCGGCAATTGCGACCGCTTATGGAGAAGGTGGAATAGGGATAGTTAGGATTAGCGGCAGTAAGTCTAAACAAATATTAGATAAGATCTTTAAACCCGCTAAAAACCTAAACGGAATGTCCATCGTTAATAGACAATTAACCTACGGACATATAGTTTCTCCTGAAGATAATAAAATTATAGACGAAGTGCTAGTGGTTTTTATGAATGCACCGTCAACTTATACAAGGGAAGATGTGGTGGAAATTTACTGCCATGGTAGTGTGGTATCTCTTAACAAAACCCTTTCTTTAGTACTGGACTCAGGGGCCAGGTTAGCAGAGCCAGGGGAGTTTACAAAGCGCGCGTTTTTAAATGGCAGGATAGATTTATCCCAGGCGGAGGCTGTAATAGATCTAATAAGGGCGAAGACGGAAAAGAGTTTTGAAGTTGCCTTAGATCAAATGGAGGGCCATCTTTCAAGAAAGGTTAAGGAGCTCAGAGATGATCTGATGGAACTACTTGCCAAGATTGCAGTTAATATAGATTATTCAGAAGAAGATATAGAAGAATTAAATCATGAGGAGACAGTGACAAGCTTATCGTTAATAGGCGATAAGATAAATAAACTCTTATCTACAGCCGATACAGGCCGTTTAATAAGAGAGGGATTAAGGGTTGCAATTGTAGGCAGACCAAATGTGGGGAAATCTTCTTTGATGAATGCTTTGCTAAGGGAATCCCGTGCTATTGTAACTGATATACCAGGAACCACCAGAGACACAATTGAAGAAGTATTAAATTTAAGGGGCATTCCTGTATATCTAATAGATACTGCAGGTATTCACAGTGCGGAAGATGAAATAGAGAGGATAGGAATTGAAAGAAGTAAATTAGCATTTAACAGGGCTGATTTAATAATATTTATGATAGATGGAAGCGAGCCACTTAGAGAAGAAGATTATCTGATAGCAGAACAGATAGGAAAGAGAAAGGTAATAGTACTTTTAAATAAAAGCGATCTAGGACAAAAAGTTACCGAAGAACAGATTAAAGAAATATTAAATCATGCTATAATAATAGATGCTGCCGTCATCCATGAAAAGGGTATAAAAGAATTGGAGGATTCAATATTAGAGCTTGTTTACGGTGGACAGGTTAGTCAGGAACAAAGCGATTTGGTGACAAATATAAGGCATAAGGATCTATTGGAAAAGGCAAGAAACTCAATAAACGAAGCCAAACAGATGGCTTTAAATAGTGAACCTATGGATTTGATAGAGATAGATATAAGGCAGGCCTGGGAATACCTAGGTGAAATAATAGGGGAGACAGTGACAGGAGATATTATAGATCAGGTCTTTTCAAGATTTTGTTTAGGAAAGTAGGATTATTAGGACATATGAGCAGTTATTTAATGGGAACATATGATGTAATAGTTGTTGGCACAGGCCATGCGGGATGTGAGGCCGCATTAGCTACAGCCAGATTGGGTAAGAAAACCCTTATCCTTTCCATGAATTTAGAAGCTGTAGCTATGCTTGCATGCAATCCTTCAATAGGCGGAACGGGCAAAGGACATCTGGTTCGCGAAATTGATGCTTTAGGCGGACAGATGGGGTTAACAATAGATAAGGCATTCATTCAAAGCAGGATGTTAAATACATCAAAGGGACCTGCTGTTCATTCACTCAGGGCTCAAGCTGATAAGATGCTGTATCATCAAGAGATGAAAAAAACCCTTGAGAAGCAGGAGAACCTGGATTTAAAACAGGGTGAAGTAATTGATCTTGTGGTAGAAGACGGCATTGCAAAAGGTGTAATATTAAATACTGGTGCCAAGTATTTGTCCCAGGTCGTTATATTAGCAACAGGGACCTTCTTGGGCAGCAGGATTTTCATTGGTGATAATAATTTTTCGAGTGGACCTAATGGTTTGGCACCTTCAATGAAACTGGCTGAATCTTTGAAGCGCCATGGAATTGAATTAAGAAGATTTAAGACAGGGACACCGGCAAGGGCTTTGGGCAGTTCCTTGGACTATGACAAGATGAATGTGCAGCCCGGCGATGACGAAATAGTACCTTTTTCCTTTATGAATGATGATTTAGAATGTGATCAGGTTCCTTGTTGGCTTACATATACCAATGAGAAAACACACCAAATTATTAGGGAAAACTTCCACCGATCTGCCCTATTTGGAGGAGATATTACAGGAGTTGGGGCGAGGTATTGTCCTTCAATTGAGGACAAGGTTCATAGATTCGCAGATAAAGAAAGACATCAGCTATTCATAGAACCTGAGGGCCTTTATACAGATGAGGTATATATCCAGGGTATGTCCACAAGTCTTCCTGAGGATGTACAGGAAAAGTTCTATAGAACCATTCCCGGTTTGGAGAATTTAAAGATAGTTAGGCCCGCATATGCTATTGAATACGACTGCATTGATCCCCTTGAACTTAAACTAAGCTTAGAACACAGAAAAATAGCTAATCTGTTTTGCGCAGGTCAGTTTAACGGCAGTTCAGGCTATGAGGAGGCTGCAGCTCAGGGACTAATGGCGGGAATAAATGCCAGTTTAAAGATTGATAACAAAGAACCCTTTATTTTAGACCGTTCAGAGGCCTATATCGGTGTTTTAATAGATGACCTTGTAACTAAGGGTACAAATGAACCCTATCGAATAATGACATCTAGAGCAGAATACAGACTTCTGCTACGTCAAGATAATGCGGATCAAAGGCTAACCGAAAAGGGCTATAAGGTAGGACTTGTAACGGAAGAGCGTTATCAAAGGTTCAGGGAGAAAAAACAGGCTATTGAAGATGAGATCGCAAGGCTTGAAAATACTATGGTAACACCGGCTACAGCAAACTCATTTCTAAAAGAAATTGGAAGTTCAGAGATAAGCAGCGGTATATCTCTAGCTCAGCTTTTAAAGAGATCTGAGATCAACTATGACCTATTAGCTATTATTGACCCTGAAAGAAAGCCCCTTTCAAAGCATGTAACAACTACTGTTGAAGTAAGTATTAAATACGAAGGCTACATTACAAAGCAGCTTGCACAAATAGAAAAATTTAAAAAGCTTGAGAATATGAGATTACCTGAGGATCTGGATTATAACAATCTGCATGGGCTTAGGATAGAAGCAAGGCAGAAACTATCGGATATTAGGCCTGTTTCAATAGGGCAGGCTTCCCGTATCTCGGGAGTATCTCCTGCAGATATCAATGTTTTACTAATACATCTTGAACGTATGAACAGGAAACGAAATGGAACTACTTAGACAAGCACTTCAAAAAATGAATATAGGCAGTCAGGATGAACTAATTGATAAATTCGAGAGCTATCGTGACATGGTACTTAAGTGGAACGAAAAGGTTAACTTGACTGCAATTAAAGATTTAAAAGAATTTGAGGAAAAGCATTTTGTTGATTCGCTGATCTGCTATTCTTTTCATGCTTTTAAGAAAGCAGACAGGATAATAGACATTGGTACAGGGGCAGGATTTCCTGGGCTGCCCCTTGCATTGTGTTTTCCTGAAAAGGAGTTTGTATTAGTAGATTCTTTAAACAAGAGAATCAAGGTACTGGATGAAATAATTGATAATCTGGATGTTAAAAATGTTACAACCATACATTCTAGGGCTGAGGATTTAGCAAAGGACCAAAACCATAGGGAAAAATATGATATGGCTTTAGCCCGGGCTGTTGCACATTTATCTGTGTTGGCTGAATATTGTTTGCCCTTTGTTAAAACTGGAGGCTATTTCGGAGCCTATAAATCAGGAAATGTTAATGAGGAACTGAATGAGAGTAAAAAGGCCATACAGACCTTAGGAGGCACATTTAAGGATGAGATAAGCCAGGAAAGTGAGCTTACAGAACTTGACCATAAAATAATTTGGATTTTTAAATCTAGCGAGACCCCTGCGAAATATCCGAGAAAGGCAGGACTTCCATCGAAAAAGCCCATAGTTTAGCGTTTTATGTAGTATTTTGTTTTATGATTGTTGTTTATCATAGTACTAGCCCCCTTTAGAATATAATAAAGGGGGTAATATTTATGTTTTCAAAGTTTAGGGTCAACCAAATGGAGATTCCTGTTGATTCAATCATAGTGAATTCAGATCAACCACGAAAAGTGTTCCAAGATGAAGAGCTTGAGGAATTATGTTCATCTATAAAGGAATTTGGAGTAATACAGCCTATAATCGTTAAAAAAGTTGGGAGTAAATATTTACTAATAGCCGGTGAGAGAAGACTCAGAGCAACTATTATGGCTGGCTTAGATAAAATACCTGCAACCATACGTGATGCAGATGAAAGGGATTCTGCTTTGATTGCATTGGTTGAGAATGTTCAAAGGGAAGACTTAAATTACATAGAGGAGGCAATGGCCTACAAAAGCCTAATGGATGATTATGGGCTTACCCAGTCAGAAATCGCTAAAAAAGTAGGTAAGAAGCAGTCAACTATATCTAACAAGATTAGAATTCTATCACTTCCGGAAGAAATACGTACCGCTTTGACTGAAAACAAGCTAACTGAGCGCCACGCAAGGGCATTGCTAAAGATACCTGATAATAACCAGAGAAAGCAAATTCTAAAAAGGATCATCAGTCATAATCTAAATGTAAAGCAGAGTGAAAAACTAATAAAGGATTTTCTGACAAAGTCAGAGGAGGAAAGGCGCAAAAGGGAGAAGTTGAGATTCATTAATTACAGAATTTATATAAATACCATAAAAAAAGCCTTTAATACCATACAGGAAGTTGAGTCTGATGCCAAATACTACCAAGAGGATAAGGGAGATCACTTGGAGCTGCGTATAATAATACCGAAAAAGGTAGGCTAATAACAATAACTTTTTAAGGATGTTTCATGTGAAACATTCTTTTTTATATTTATTGTAGTATAATTGGAATATAAAAGAAGCCTAAAGGGGGACTACCCTATGAAAAGATTAGCATATATAATGATTACCTTACTAATGGTTTTATGTCTTCCAGCCTGTAATGATAGTAACAGCTACAACAACAAGTCAGCTGGATTTTTAGTTGAGACAGCCTATGAATTCCATAAGGAAATACCAAATTTATATAAATGGGATCTAGTAATACCCAAAGTTTCTGATGAGGTTCCTGGTGGTGAAATAATAAATGAAAGACTTTATGAATTATACGGCAGCCTTAAAGATTGGGAAGAAAGGTGGGAGGCAACAACTCTTGAACCAAAAGACTATTCTTTACATTCTATGAGCAAATATTATAGCCTTAGCAACAAGGATGGCATCTGCAGTCTCGATATTATTAATAGAGATATAAGCTCATCGGATGGTACTGAAATCAAACGGGGCTATATACATTCATTTTATTATGACGAAAACACAGGCGAGGTTATAGATCAGTCAGAATATCTTTTTAAACTAGGCTATACTTTAGACGATATTAAAAAGATATTTTTTGAAGAACATAAAGAGGACTATGGAAAATATATGGATTCCTATGAGCATTTATTAGAAAATTTATATTTCTATTTTGATGAAGAAAACAATTTGCAGTTTATGACAGATGAAATTGACATAGCTCTTGCAAATAATGCTGAATTTATGTTAAATATAGAAGGCAAACTCTTTGGTCTCCATAGTACAGGCGATTTTCCCAGCTTATCCCTTCAAGATACTGAAGTATTAGATTATGATAACATTTGGGATAATACGCACTGGATCAGAGAATATTATGAAGGTGTAGAGCTTACATATTTGGTAAATGAAGAAGAAGATATGAAATATGCATATGGGATTGAAATTACAGGTGACAGCGCAAAGGAAATCTGTACCCATAGAGGTATTAAAATAGGGGATTCATTAATAGATCTTTTAAACGCTTATCCTGAAATAGATCCTTCTGAGCAGGCGGAAGTATATGCAACTGATGATTTCTTAACTTATCCTTTTGGTATATTTGGGTATACAATTGAGTTCTATTTTAAGGATGAAATTATTGATAAAATAGCACTGATTGATTATTTTAACTGAATTAAAGCGCTTCTATTTGAATGTTTCACGTGAAACATTCTTTTTTTTGTAAAAATTAGTTGGTGATATTGTACGTATGATATATAATAAAGTAGATACTAGAAAGTAGTTGCTATTAAAAAGAAAGGGTGAATATATTGGGGAAGGCCATAGCAATTTTTAACCAGAAGGGCGGAGTAGGTAAAACAACTACAAACATAAATTTGGCCGCATGTTTAGCAATGAAAGATCAGAAGATTTTAATTCTTGATATAGATCCACAGGGCAATACAACAAGCGGTATGGGTATATCAAAGAAGGGTTTGAAGTTAACTTCATATGATATTCTAGTTGATGATAAAATAAATGTTTTAGATGCAATCCTACCCACAAACATACCCAACCTGGATATTATCCCTGCTAGCGTTCAGCTGGCAGGTGCAGAGATAGAATTGGTTCAGTTGGAGGGAAGGGAAAAGAGATTAAAGAAAGCATTAGACAAGATTAAGGATAAATACGACTACATATTTATAGATTGTCCTCCTTCCTTAGGCTTGTTAACCATTAACTCGCTTACTGCTGTTGATAGCGTGCTGATACCAATACAGTGTGAATTTTATGCTCTAGAAGGTGTAAGTCAGCTAATGAGCACTATTGATCTAGTTAAGAAGAATTTGAATAAGGGCTTAGAAATTCAAGGAGTTATCTTAAGCATGTTTGACGGCAGAACAAACTTATCTATACAGGTTGTAGAGGAAGTAAAAAAGTATTTCAAAGACAGCGTTTATACAACTGTGATTCCTAGGAATGTAAGACTTGCGGAAGCTCCTAGTTTTGGACTTCCTATCACCGAGTATGATCCTAAATCCAAGGGCGCAATGGCATATATGGAATTTGCCGAAGAATTTTTAGAATTGGAAGGTAAGTTATAATGTCTGCAATTAAAAACAGAGGTCTTGGTAAGGGGTTGGAAGCTCTATTTAGTGATGTGGAAATTAGTGTTGACGATCTTGATAAAACATCAGAACAGGCAAGAATTCATCAGATAGATATTCATGAGATTAAACCAAGCAAAAACCAACCTAGAACACATTTTAGTGAAGATAGACTTCAGGAGCTAGCATCATCAATTGAAGAACACGGCATACTTCAGCCTATCATAGTTAGAAAGATTGATAATGGGTATGCTATAGTGGCTGGAGAACGCAGATGGCGAGCTGCAATAAAAGCGGGTCTGAAGGAAGTTCCATGCATTATTAAAGAGTTGACTGAAGAAGAGAATATGCTCTTAGCGCTCATTGAAAACATGCAACGTGAGGATTTAAATCCTATAGAAGAAGCGAAAGGCTTAAATACTATGATAACTAGCTTTGGACTTACTCAGGAGCAGGTGTCTAAGAGTGTCGGAAAAAGCAGGCCCTATATTACTAACTGTTTAAGGCTTCTAAAGTTGCCTGAAAGCGTTCAACAGATGGTTGTTGATGGCAAACTCTCTAGTGGCCATGCTAGGGCAATTGCAGGTGTTAGTGATAGTGAAAAGCAAATGGCTTTAGCTAAAAAATGTGTTGAGTCAGGCTGGACAGTAAGGGACATAGAAAACCATATTAAGGATGAGAAAAGTAAGAGTTCTAGAAAAAAAGCAAGACCTAGGAAATTTAATCGAGATATTATGATTCTTGAGGAGGAGTTAAAGGATATTTTTGGGACAAAGGTCAACATTGTACTTGGTGCAAAAAAAGGAAAGATTGAACTAGAGTATTACAGCAAAGAAGAACTAGACAGACTTATAGACATGCTATTTAAGTTAAAGTGATGTTTCACGTGAAACAGGATGCAGAAAGACAAGGAGAGAGGGTATATTATGCCAATATCGAAGAATAAGAGTTTGATGTATCAAGTACTAGATAATCTGAAGTCTATGATAAGGATTATAGACGAAGACAACAATATGATATACATGAACAAGAAAATGCGTGATCAATTTGGTGATAAGACAGGCCAGAAATGTTACACCCTGTTTAATCACGATCACAAATGTGAAGAATGTATTGGCTGTAAAAGCATAGAAACAAATTTAGACCAGACTAGGGAGGTTGAATATAAAGGGAAGCATTATAGGGTTATAGCTTCGCCTGCAAAATTAACACGCAGTGGCATGTACTCAATTGAATTCTTTCAGGATATTACTGAACAGAAGAAGCTTGAGCGAGAATTCATGAAACACTACGAAAAACTTAAGGGTGATATAGAGTTTGCAAAACAGATGCAGATGAAGGCTTTACCAGATGATGGTATATACTGGAATTCGATAAAAGTTAATTCAGCCTACCTACCTAGTGAGGACTTAGGCGGAGATATTTTCGACATTGTAAGGATAGATAGAGATAAATGTATCTTCTACATAGCTGATGTTTCCGGTCACGGAGTTAGATCCTCATTACTTACAATGTTTTTAAGACAGGTAATTCGCGGATTAAAACCAAATGCTGCGGAGCCCATTGCATTGCTAGAAGAAATAATCAAAGGTTATCATAATTTAAATCTTGATATTGAAAACTATATATCAATGCTTTGCGGAATTTATAACATAAAAACAAGGGGGCTTACTTTGATAAATGCAGGGCACAACTGCCCGCCCATAGTATTGGATTATGATAAGAAAAAGGCAACTGAGATAATAATAAAGGGGATGCCCATATGCAGCTTACTAGAAAGGCCCAATCATCAGGTCAAGTTTCTACAAATGGAAAAAGGCGATAAGATATTGCTTTATACAGACGGAGTTTCTGAAGCCTTTAACAACCGCAATGATAAATCCTTTGGCGTTGAAGGCATAAAAAAGGTTCTGCTTGAGGGTGATTGTGACAACGAAGCTTTAGTTAATAAACTTATCAATAAGGCTAAAAAATTTGCAGGAGGAACTCCTACAGATGATATGGCTGTGGTAATGCTCGAAATACTATAACTCAGCTTTTCTGATTTCCTCAATACCGAGATTAGCCAAGGCGTCAGCCCTGTTATTTCTTTCAACTATATGGAGGAAATCATCCATAGTGAAATGACTGCCGTTCCACTCGAGGAACTTTTTATAGAGAGCTTCGATATCAGTATTCTTACTTTGCAAATTGACATGGCCCTTAACCCGGTAAAAGGAAATGGTGTGAAGCCTGAGATAAGAGATAAGCTCTTCCCATAGATCACGGTTTTCGACATCTTGTTTTTTAGAGTTTTTCCAGTTATTTTCATACCATTTTTCGTACCATTTTTGCCTAAAGCAATTGACTAAATAGGAGCTGTCTGAATAGACGGCTATAGTTTGAGAATCCTTTTTAATAGCCTGTAGAGCTTTTAAAAGTGCGGTCATTTCCATCCTGTTGTTAGTGGTGTTTCTAACGCCACCATAAATTTCCTTTGTGTGTTGACCATATTCAAGAATGGCTCCCCAGCCGCCAATATTATCAGTGTTTTGATTGCCTGAGCATGCACCGTCGGTGTAAATTGATAAAACTTTCATAATAACCCCCTTCTAGGTGTAAAATTATTATGCTACATAAGTAGTTAAATGTAAAGCTATCTTAAATCCAGCGTAACACTTTTGTAATATTAATAAGGTATACTTTAGCTAACAGAAAGTGTCAATTATTTTTGAATAATTGAAAGGAAAGGAGGAGATTAGGGTGAAAAAATGTTTAATAGCACTAATTGTACTGATAGTTTTTGTATCCGGTACTGTTTTTGCTAGTGCTGCGGATGCTGATGTTACGATAATAAGTCCTACCGAGACTGTCAGTGGAAATAATCTTCTCATTTCCGTTAGAGTAACAGCGCCAAAAACTATAAAGGTTTATGCATACGAAGAGAAGCAGAAGGTTGGGGATACATATGTATCAATAGATCCGGAAGTGGCTCGTGATAAGGATCTAAGCAATATAACAATAAAGAGTATCTCATTGATGACACCTGAAACTGTAACAGTTACAGGCAATTTGCATTTCTACAGTAAAAAGTTAGAGAACCTTAATCCTGGACTCTATAGGATTAAGGTGGAAACCTTGAATTCAAATGGAGAGGCTGTTGCTTATACGACTGCCAGAACTGTAGTGATGCCAAAATCCCTTGATACAGAATCAGGGAAAGCTATTTTCCAAACTCAAAATCAAGGCGCATTACAGTGGGTTCAAAATTTACTCAAAAGTATATTTAAAAACTAGAGGCGGCGGAACATCATGTTTAAGCCGAGGCACATTGAACGCATAAAAGATGTCATTCTAGTAGTATTGTTTTTTACAACAATGCTACTTTTGTATTTTTTATGGCAAAATCCCATGGTGGATTCCTTTAAACTCTCAAGCATTATTTCTGATGATAATGAAGTCGTAGAGATACCCTCATTAGAAGAAGTCACAAAACCGGAGGATACTATAGTAAATTTTGGTGGGGGAGAATACGCTTCTATTCATCATGAAGAGTTTAGTGCATGGGGCCAACTCAAACAGGTTCTAAATCAGTTTGGTAAAGAAGAGGGCATTGTAGCTGAAAGGATTACTAAAGAGCAGTATGAGCAAATAATGGAATTCAAGTCGATAAAATATACATTTTCTTATGACATTCCATTCAATGCCTTTAGTGAGTTATTTAATCTGCCAAGGGTACAGGGCTCTGATATGATAGGAACTGTATTTAGTATAGCCTATTCATCAGGCAGCCCTGAAAGCCTTTTTATATACGACAAAAAAAATGAAGGCTATTTCAGATTGATATCAGAGAGCGAAGAGTATACAAAGGCACTAGAAGAACTGATGGCTAAGGTAGAGGATAGCAGTTACACTACCCACTACACGATTGGAACACTTGTTGGAACCAGCAATCAGACTGTTCTTCCCTTAAATCTTATGACTAATCTAGCTGATATACCCTATAGTACAGAGATTGATACAAAGGAAGCAGACTATATCAGAGAATTTGCCCAATCCTTCTTTGGCGATAGTTTAGACTTTGTTCGCAGAATTGAAGAGAGCAAGGGCAATATTATCTACATGTATGGTTATAGTGATAAGACCCTTACCATAACGCCTAATAACGGGATAGAATATAAAGAGAAGGAGGGCCCGGCAGGTAGCGACGTTGGTTACTTAAAATCTCTCGAGATAGCTTTGGAATATGTTGGGACCCACGGTGGTTGGAAGACATATGATGGAGCTAATATTACTCCATATGTAAAAAGTGTAACCAGAATAGAAAGTGATAATAACAAAGGATATCGATTTGTATTTGGAATGGAATTTGATAAAAAGGGCATCTACTATGAAAACAATGAACCTATAGTAGTAGAAGTTCTAGGCGACAGGGTAACAAACTATACAAGAAATTTAATTCAGGTTGATCCTAAAGCCAAAGAACTAAATGAAATGACACCGGAGAAAGAGGCTTTCTCCGCGGTTAATATGATAGCTAAGAATTATAAATACATTTACAAGGTTCTATTAGAGGAAGGCTATGAATTTGAAATTAATGGCGATAAAGAGATGTTTGAAACCATATCTAACATGATAGAATCCATCGAAGAAGGCTATTTTAAACCAGAAAGCGAGTCAGATGAAGAGATGAAACTGATTCCTGCTTGGATAGTAAAAGTAGATAGTTTCATGATGTATTTTGACTTATTCAACGCTAAGCCTTTAGGCTATACCAATGTTTCAGCATCGCGAGGTTAATATTATGAATTGGACTAAGGCAAAGACAATTTTAATAATTGCGCTTTTAATTACAAATATATTCTTACTAGTTACTTACAAAGCGGTACAGGATAATAATGAGCAGACCGAAGAAGACTTGCTGATGGAGACCATCGCTTTATTAGAGTCTAAAAATATTTACGTAAAGAACTCTCTTCCTACCAAGCACGATAAGATGCCCGTTCTCATAGTTGAGCACGACCGTATTGATTCACATGAGCTTCAGAGATATATCTGGGAACAAACTCCTTTGGATGAAAGCAAACGTTCTAGAGAAGGAAGTATTAGATATGCAGAAGATTTCTTAAAAAGATGCGGCCTATGGGGATCTAATGTGGAATTAGATAAGGTTGAAGAAGTAGATGGGAAGACCCTGGTTCATTTTAAAAATGTCTTTAATGGAATAAGAATTGAAAAAAGTTATATAATCTGTACAATAGAAGAGGGTAAAATTACAGAAGTTGAGAGATCCTGGTTAAATCCGGTTGAGTTTGGAAGGACAAAGAAAGAAACTATGTCCGCATCAGCCGCTCTTATAATTCTGATGAGTGAAAAACACGAACTAGAGAGCATATTGGTTGAAGATATGGAGATGGTATATTGGCTTGAAGAAACCGATTACGAATCTCAAACTACCATTTCTGATACAGCCTTTCCAGCGTGGAAAATAACCTATAATGGAGGGCAAACTAAATACGTACCGGCATATAATGATTAATTTGCCCGGATTTCTTAATTCACTTCTGTTTTATTTCATTTATGAAAGGTAATATAATATGGCATTAAGTTTTTGTTCCTTCTCGAGTGGAAGCAGCGGTAATTGCTATTTAATAAAATCAGAGGATGAGGCAATACTCGTAGATGCGGGTATAAGTGCAAAGAGGATTTTTAATGGGCTAAAGGAAACAGATACAGATAAAAACCAGCTAACATCCTTGTTAATAACACATGAACACAGTGACCATACCAGATGTGTTAGAACTATCTTGAAACAGCATAAGAATATTACAGCTTATGCAAATGAAAGAACAATTGAAGCACTAGGTGATTCACTAGATTTAGACAGGGTAAAGAACTTTGAAAACAACAAACCTTTTACTATAGGTAACATAACAATTAAACCATTCAAAGTAAGCCACGATGCTGTAGACCCTGTTGGCTATTCCTTTTATACTAAAGGAAAACAGATTTCTATTGTTACTGATACTGGATGTGTAAATGATGAGATAATAAAAGAGATAGTGGATGCAGATCTCTTAATTTTGGAAGCTAACCACGATGTTGATATGCTAAGATTTAGCAGGTATCCGCGATTCTTAAAGGAAAGGATTCTAAGCGACAAGGGCCATCTATCTAATGAATTGGCGGGTAGGGTGTTATTAAAACTAGTATCTGATAAGAAAAAGGATAGACAAGTAATCCTAGCCCATTTAAGTAAAGAGAATAATTTTCCTGAAATGGCATATCAAACGATTAAAAACATATTAGAAGAAGAAGAATACTACATAGGACACCATTTGGAACTAAATACGGTTGTTAGGAATCAATTAAGCCCTATATTTCAAGTCTAGGTTTTAAAGGGGGATATCTATGGACGAAGATAAAATTTATAGAGATGATAATTATGAACCCAACTTTGTTATTGTAGAAGAACAGAAGCCCTATGAGAAAAAGAAAAAAAGATCTGGTGGAAGAAAAATATTAACTGTAATCCTTGTAATAGTAATTGGCGCTGTTTCAGGCTTTGGTGGAGGCTTAGCCGCATTACACTTCGGCATTGATCTTTTAGATTTACCCATCGAACAGAGTCAAATAAATATTACTCCTCAAGCTCACGTTGATACTGCAGAGGCAGTAGCAAAGAAGGTAATTCCTTCAGTGGTAGGTATAAGCACCACGACCGAAATAATCCGTGAAAATATCTTAGGAATTCGCAGAGGTGAGCTTGTAGAAGGGGTAGGAACAGGTTTTATCGTTCATGAAGACGGCTATATTCTAACAAACTCCCATGTAATTGGTGATGGTAGTGCCAAAAACATTACTGTTCAGCTTACCGATAGAAGGGAAATGGAAGGTAGGGTTCTCTGGTTTGACACTACATTGGATTTGGCGATAGTAAAGATTGAAGCAACCAATCTTACACCTGTTGAATTAGGTGATTCTGATAAAGTGAATATCGGAGCCTATGCTGTTGCAATAGGTAATCCCTTTGGATTAGACTTTGACAGAAGCGTAACACAGGGAGTTATAAGTGGACTTGATAGAACTATCACAGTAGGAAACAATATGCAGCAGACTACCATGGAAGGCCTGATGCAAACGGACGCCTCAATTAACTCAGGAAATAGCGGGGGTCCACTTTTAAACAGCAAGGGTGAAGTTATAGGTATAAACACGGCAAAAGCAGCTTCAGGCGAAGGTTTAGGATTTGCAATCCCAATAAATACAGCAAAACCTATAATCAAAGAAGTAATGGAAACTGGCACCTTTAAAAAGGCCTATATAGGGATAGGCGGTGCTGATGTTGAGCTATATCTGCAATATTTTCCTCAGGATGATTTCGGAACTGAGACAGGTGTCTATGTCAGCAAAGTATATGAGGGCTCACCAGCAGATAAAGCCGGTCTTAGGGTAGGAGATGCAATTGTAGCTATAGATGATAAGGAAATTAAAACGATGGAACAGCTGACAAGGGAGCTATTCTCATTTAAGCCAGGTGATATAGTAACTATAAAATTCTATCGCAACGGCAAAATGATGGAAGCAGAATTAAAATTAGGAGTACTTGAAAATTAGAAGATGAATATTCAACTAATATGTGTTGGAAAACTAAACGAAAGATACTGGAAAGAAGCGGTAGCCGAATACCAAAAGAGGCTGAGCAACTACTGTACTATATCAATAGAAGAGGTAAAAGAAGCGCGCTTAACCGATTCCTCCTCTGAAGCAGAAGAAAAAGTTAAGGATGCCGAGGGTAAGCAGATTATAAGGAAGTTAAATAGAGGGGCATATGTAATAGCCTTAGATGTTCAAGGTAAGCAGTTGTCATCAGAGGAGTTTGCAAGAAAAATCGAAGACTTAGGAATAGAGGGGAAAAGCAATATTGCTTTTATCATTGGAGGATCAATAGGGCTATCTAAAGAAGTACTAGATCTTGCAGATTTGCGCCTCTCCTTTTCCAAAATGACATTCCCGCATCAGATGATGCGGGTAATATTTCTTGAGCAACTCTATAGAGCGTTTAAAATAATGAAAAATGAGACTTATCATAAGTAATGAAATAAATAAATATGAAAGAGAATAGTGGAAGCCAATAAGGTTACATTCACAAAAGAAGGTACTATTTACACTTACTAGCAATTAGTGAATTTGAATGGTATAATATAGCTAGAATATAAAAAGATTCTATTATAAGGGGGAAATATGGATAAATCCAGTAATATAGGATTAATTGATAGGGATAAACTGTTAAAGATTTTTGATTTTCTCAACCAACGTTTAAAAGAAAACTGTTTGCAATTGGAAATTACGGTTTACGGTGGTTCTATCATGACCATGGTTTATGATAATAGGCCTGCCACTAAAGATATAGATTGTGTATTTAGCGAAACTAATTCAAAGCTATTAAATAATATACTAGACCTTACAAAATTTACTTTCAATCTTTCTGATAATTGGATTAACGAAGAAATTAAGGAGCCTTTGAAATCCCTTTTAAAAGAGGAAAAAGAAACATATAAAGTATATTCTAACTTAAAAATATTAAAGCCAAAGGCTGAACAATTGCTTGCAATGAAAGTGCTAGCTGCTAGGCCTGAACCAGCTAAAGATTTTATAGATGCCTATATTTTGTGTAAAGATTTGAATATTACAACCAAGACTGAGCTTTTAAATATAATTTCAGACTATATACCCCTGACACTTCTAGGTGAAAGGCAAATAAATTTTATTAAATATCTAGGGAAGGATCTAGGTTATGATTGGGAATAATTACTTAAGAAAGTTGTTTGAGTATCCAGATGAAGATACAAGCTTAAATCAATTATTAGAATTATTAAAATTTAAAGATAAGAGTTTTATAAACAGCTTGAAGAATCCAATAGACATAGATAAATGCACAAAAGAAGAACTAGACTTTCTAATAAAAGCATCTGCCTTAATTGACTACTATTTACAATTGAATAATATTGAAGTTCCTGATTGGTTAAGAGATGAGAGGCTAAGGTTTGACAAACCATATTTTCATTCTAAAAAATTAACAGATTTTGATAAAGTAAAGTTACAATATGTTAATCCTGCCCCATTTAAAGCTAGGAATGTTTATTTTGATTTATATGGTATCGAAAGAATATAAACAAATCGGTGATATAAGAGGGTTGGCGGGATATTCCTTTCCAGG
>JAAYHT010000081.1 GCA_012735285.1 Clostridiales bacterium
AGGAATTTGATCATGATTTTAGCACCTAAAACAGATAAATAGTAACATAATTTGTGCAGGAGGAGATTAAAATGGCTAAGATGAAATCCCATAGAGGGGCTAGTAAACGATTTAAAATTACAGGATCAGGTAAAGTAAAAAGATATAAAGCATACAAGAGCCACATTCTTACCAAAAAAAGCGCCAAGAGAAAGAGAAACTTAAGACAGTCTACAGTAGTCACCAGTGCGGATGAAAAAAGAATTAAGAGAGCATTGGCTAAATAAAATATAAGGAGGTAAGAAAAATGGCAAGAGTAAAAAGAGGTAAAACCACTAATAGAAGACATAAGAAAATATTGAAGCAAGCAAAAGGCTATTATGGTGCAAAGAGCAAGCTATTTAGAGTTGCGAACGTAGCAGTAATGAGATCATTAAGATCTGCATATATAGGTAGAAAGCACAAGAAGAGAGAGTACAGGAAGCTTTGGATTAGCAGAATTAATGCTGGTGCAAGACAGAACGGAATCTCTTATAGCAGATTTATGAATGGATTAAAAGTTTCTGGAATTGAGATAAACAGAAAGATGCTCTCAGAAATGGCAATCCATGATCCAGAAGGATTTGCTAAGTTGGCAGAAACGGCTAAGAATGCGGTACAAAAATAGAATTTTATATCGACATTAAGATTTGACAAATATCACCTCTCCAAGAGGCTATAATCGTGAGATAAGCCATGGAGGGGTTTTTTATATGGTTATTTATGCAGAATACCTATTTTTAGAGAATGGATTGGTAGGTTTCGCAATATTATATCTAACAAAAAAAATATGTGGATATGAAGTTCGATTGATAAGAATGGTAATTGGCAGCATATTTTGCGGTATATATGCATTCGTTATTTTCCTAGAAAATATACCCTGGTGGGGAGAACTAATTTTAAAAATCGGCTTTTCCTTTGGAATAGTTGCATGGGTATTTTGCTTTTCTACATTGAAACGGTTATTTCAAGCTACTTTAGTTTTTTATCTAGTCAGCTTTGCCATGGGTGGCATTGTAATTGGTTCTATGTACTTTCTAAAATTAAAAGGCCTTACCTCAGGAGGAGCATTTTACATAGAAAAGATAACTTACCTTCAAGTATTTTTAGGAATAATATTCGCAACCATCGGCTTATACGTTTTCGCATCATTTATTAAAGACCGCATATGGAAAGGGATGAAAGAAGTATCTGTAAAAGTAAGCATAGGTTCAAAAAGCGATGTATTAAAGGGAATGGTAGATACGGGCAATTTTCTCGCAGATCCTATTAGTGGCAAGCCAGTATTTCTAGTATCGGAGAAGGTAATAAAAAAATTGGTGCCCGATTTTGATCAAATTACTGATAGTTCAAGCAAGATGAGCAAACGATTTCGTATCATACCCTATAAATCCGTAGGAAAAGATAAGGGACTTTTGATAGGAATCCGCCCTGACGAAGTGCTTCTATTGGAAAAAGGTAATGAGCCTAGAAAAGTTGACATCATATTAGCAGTGCACAAAGGAAAATTTCCCGAAGGAAGGGATGGTAACAAGTATGATCTATTGATACATCCAGAAGTTATGGAGGGGGGCATATTAGAAGGTGAGTAAATATAAAAGTATGATACTGCAATTGCTGAAAGACAAGAAGAGAGAATTATTACTTAAGCTCTCTAAGTTGAGGGATATTTACTACATAGGGGGTAGCGATGCATTGCCGCCACCTCTTTCGCCTGAAGAAGAGAAAAAACTAATAGGGCAGCTGGTTGTAGATAATGAGGAAAAAGACGAAAAGACAAGGGAAGATAGCCATCTTGCTAAGATGATATTAATAGAGCGTAATTTAAGGCTGGTCGTATATATTGCAAAGAAGTTTGAGAGCGCGGGAGTAAATGTGGAAGATTTAATTTCAATTGGGACAATAGGCCTTATTAAAGCAGTAAATACCTTTAATCCTGAAAAGAATATTAAGCTGGCCACCTATGCTTCCCGCTGTATTGACAATGAAATACTCATGTATCTTAGACGAAATAGCCGCAATCGAGCTGAAGTATCCTTTGATGAACCTCTCAATGTAGATTGGGACGGAAATGAACTGCTATTATCAGATATATTGGGGACTGAAAGCGACTTAGTCTATAATCACATAGAAGAAGAAGTAAATCGAAATTTATTGGGATATGCGCTTAAAAAACTTTCCTGCAGGGAGAAGAAAATAATGGAAATGCGTTTTGGATTAGTCAGTGGCCGCGAGATGACA
>JAAYHT010000082.1 GCA_012735285.1 Clostridiales bacterium
AAACGTTATTTTTCAGTTTCTTCTTCATAATAATCTCCTTTCTTCATAATATTAGTAGATACCCAAATAATATATTTTTATTGCTAATTTAGTTAATTTTTTTGATATAAGGAGTGATTTTCACATGATATCTAACAGTGTAGAAAGGGATCGTCTGGAAATTTCAAATACATTCAGAAAACTATGGATGCAATATTTTATATGGTGCAAATCATATATCATAAGCGTCTTAGAAAACTCTGCTGATCAGGGTGCGATCAAAAAAAGACTGCTCCAAAATCCCTCTGATTTTGCTAGTGAACTAAAAATATTCTACCTAGATGAAAAGGTAGAGGGAATTAAAAAACTATTAGAGAATCATATTCATTTGGTAATAGACTACCTAGATCATATTAAAGCCGGAGATAATGAGGCTAGGGAAGAGACTCGCAAGAAAACTTACCACAATGCCTCGGAAATAGCAGGGTCTTTAAGTGAAATAAATCCATATTGGAGCAAAAATGAATGGACTGTAATGCTATTTGATCACTTAGGTATGACAGAATCTCTAATAGACAATCGGCTAAATAAAAGGTATGATTTAGATGTCTCGGATAAAATAGAAAAACATGCCTACGATATGTCTGATTATATGACTGAAGGGTTAGTAAAGCAATTTATTATTTGACGCCTGAGCATTTGGTGAATATAATTAGGGGAAAAATATAGGAGTCCACGACAATGATAAAATATTACGATACCAGTGTTGCTAATCTTAAGATCAGAACAGCAACCGAAAAAGACACATCTGTTATATTAGAATTTATCAAAGGACTTGCAGAATATGAGAACATGTCTGATGAAGTAGTAGCAACGAAAGAAATACTTCATGATAGCCTGTTCATAAAAAAACAGGCAGAGGTCATCATTGCCGAATACAAAGATGAAACCATTGGGTTTGCACTATTTTTCCATAACTTTTCAACCTTCTTAGGAAAAGCAAACCTCTACCTTGAAGACCTGTTTGTAAAACCAGAAGCACGAGGTCTCGGTGCCGGCAAAGCCCTTCTTACATGCCTTGCTAAGATAGCAGTTGAACGGGACTGTGGAAGGCTGGATTGGCTATGCCTAGATTGGAATAAATCATCTATCGATCTATATTTAAAACTAGGTGCAAAGCCACTAAGCGAATGGACAGTCTTCAGAGTTGAAGGCCAAGCACTGCAGGATCTTGCTAATAAACTATAAAAGACAGAGGGAGCATAAAAACTCCCTCTATCTTTGTCAAAATCTAATTCAAAACTCTAATCGTCTTTCCCAGTCCCTGCGGAGGATAGATCATTATCATAGGGCCATCAGTATAAGTTGCAATAACTTCCATCCCCTCTTTCAAATCCTCAGGTTTATACTCTTCAAAAGTATATCCTTTGTAAATCTTAGTATCTTCATCAATCATAACAGTACCCTTATCGTAGCTACCGATACTGTTTTCTTCCCCTTCAACGAAGATACCCTTTACTGAACCATCTTCATTAAGATTTACCTCGGTTATCTTTCCGTAAATGTCGACTCTATCTATTGAGATTACTTGCCAACCCATATCGGATTTTCCTACAGTAATTTCTTCATAGATCTTTAAAATACTCTGTGTAGAATCGGTATATACATATTCTATCTGATAAACAACTACCCCTTCTGTTTTGCCTTTTTCAGTTATGTTATATTCCTTTACCCAAGGACTTGATGTTCCAGTTACCCAATTCAAGTCGGCATATTCGTCATATTTTTCTTTTTTAAGTTCGGGGGATAATAAAGCATATTGTAATGCCCCGTTTCTCATCTTTATTCCTTCAGCCCATGAAGTTACAGCTGTAACCGGATCATCTGGTATTAAGGCCTGCTCCAAGAGGGAAACCCTCATTTCGTCAGATTTGCCATTTGATTTGATAATTACAGAATTGCTGCTTGCATCCCATTCTACAGATGCCCCCAGGGCCTCAGCTATATCCCTTACAGAAGCTATGGTTCTACCATTTTCAAGTTTTGCTTCAGTATTGATTTCTTCCCCATCAATAAAAATTTTTAATAGAGAATCAGCATTTACTACAAGCCCTGATGCTAATACAACTAATACGATAACAACTGCTAAAATTTTTTTGTTCAATACACCTCACCTCTCTATGTTTAATCCCTTTAAATATTTGACGTAAAAAATAAAATAGAGTTCCAATCCTCTCATAATTTATTATAAAAAAGAAATAATATTACTAACAAAAAAGGAGAATAGCTATGGATAGGAAAAAGAAGAATAAACCGATAGAAAACCACAAAACTGCAGCCTGGGCAGAAATAGATAAAACTAAACCAGTATCAAATGTTACAATTCCTTCAATAGAAGAGGTAATCGATGCTAAAGAATATGTGAATGAAAATGAAAAATAAGCGAAAAGAGGGGGTGAAAGGCTAACCTATAGTTAGTTTCTTTTTCGTCCCCTCCTCTAAGAGTTGCCAGAGCTTGTTTTCATTATTATCATTTAAAGCATCCCTGTATTCTGTCAGCCTGTCTATTAAACCATCTATCTCTGTGACTAAGTTATCCTTGTTCATCAGAAAGAGCTCAGTCCACATATCAGGATTGAGTTTGGCTACTCTGGTAAGATCCTTATAGCTGCCTGCAGAAAAACCTTTATGAAGCGGAGCCATAGGGCTTTTTATATAGGCACTCGATACAATATGAGCAAGCTGGGAAGTAAAAGCAATGATTTGATCATGCTTTTCAGGCGAAGTGATCTCAACATTTGTAAAACCTAAACTAAGCCAAAAGCGCTTTACCTTTTCTAGGACTTCAATCTCGATTCCATCTGGGGGCGTTAGAATCATTGATGCGTTTTGGAAAAGCACCTTTTGTGAATATTTGAATCCCCAATATTCAAGCCCTGCCATGGGGTGGCCCCCTATAAATATAAAGTTGTTTTGCTCTGCCACATCTTGAACTTGGCTGCAAACAGACTGCTTAACACCACAGCAATCAAAGACTATAGAGCCTTTTTTAAATAGAGAGGCTTTTTCTTTAATATACTCAATACAAGCCTCTGGATATAAGGCAACTATTGTCATGTCACAGCTGGGAAGCATATCTTCCGTTAATCTATCATCGATGGCTTCTAACAGTAAAGCCTTATAGATAACCGATTCTTTAAGATCTGTTCCAAACACCTTGTGATTCGTGTTTTCCTTAATGGCCTTCGCTAACGAGCCTCCAATTAATCCTAACCCTATAATTCCTA
>JAAYHT010000010.1 GCA_012735285.1 Clostridiales bacterium
GCAGTAGTCTTTCCTTTACCGTTTCCCGTATAAACTTGAATATAGCCCTTATCCATTTTTTCCTCCTTTATTTTATTGAAGCCTTACTTCCAGCTAAGTATCCCGAGCTCCATGCCCACTGCAAATTCCATCCTCCACATTTACCATCCACATCTAATATTTCACCTGCAAAGAATAGCCCGGGCACCAGTTTTGATTCTAATGTTTGTCTATTGACTTCTGATGATTTGATTCCGCCCAAAGTTACCTGGGCATTCTCCCAGCTTCTAGTACCATTTATAGCTACTATCCATGATTTTAAAACTTTTACTAGATGTCTTAAATCGTCAAACGATAATGTTTCAACCGGTAGTCTATCATCTATACCCCATCTTTTGAGATATACAGGGACCAATTTATCTTTGAGTATTCCAAATAAAAAATTTTCTACCTTTCTATCTTTTAAGTGCTTTTTCCTATACGCCAACTTCTCCAATAAGGCCTTTTCATCATAACTTGGAAACAAGTCTATATCCACAAAGTAATCTTTAATATGGGGTTTTAGGTATCTGCTTAGGTTAAATATACATATTCCTGATAATCCGTCTTCAGTAAATTGTATTTCACCCAATTCGCTATCTAAAACATTATTTGCTTGCAATAGCGTTACCCTGCCCTTGGCCCTCACTCCTTTAAGTTCTTTAAAGCTTTCATCCTCTGATGTCATCTGCACCAATCCCGGCAAGGGTGTATTAAGGCTATGTCCAAGCCGCTCTGCAATAAGGTAACCATCTCCGGTAGAGCCGAATTGGCTACCTGCTTTTCCACCGGTTGCTAGGATAACATTTTGAGCGCTTACTGTTTTTCCATAGGTAAGAATAATCTCAAAACCCTTTTCAATAATCCTTACATCTTTTACTTTATATCCCAGGATAATTGAAACATTCAAATCTTTTAATTTTAGTTCAAGAGATTGTTTGATGCTGGCAGCCTGCTCTGTATAGGGATATAATCTGCCTTCGCTTTCCTCTTTTGACAATATACCTAACTCTTCAAATAACGATATGGTATCTTTCGGACTCAAGCTTTTAAAAGCCTCTTTGACTAACAAGGGATCCTGCCCGCCATAGTCCTTCCATGAACAATTTATGTTAGAAAAATTGCACCTTCCGTTTCCTGTAGCTAATATCTTTCTTCCGAGCCTATCGTTTTTTTCTATTAAGACAATATCCTCACCGGGTATTACACGTCCCGCTGAGATTGCAGCCATCATTCCAGACGCTCCGCCTCCAATGATGGCTATCTTATATTTTCGTTCAGACATAGGAAAGAGACTCCTTGAAAACATTTTTATATAGTGTTATTATACCATAGGCAATGAATAGGTATCTATAAAAGACTTTACATATATAGGAAGTAGATTATGTTTCGATTGATTAAAACGTTTTTTAGTATAATATTAATATTTTTTATTATTTGTCTACTAATCTTCGTCTATTCCAAACATATTGAGCCCTTTCAGCTTAGGGTAAAAGAAGTTTCTATTACATCCCCTTTCATTAGTGAACAAGCAGAAGGTCTCCGTATAATTGCATTTGCTGATACCCATTTCGGGGATATCTATTCCACTGATAATTTTGAGAAGGTTCTAAATGCAATTGAAGAAAATGAACCGGATATAGTATTTTTCCTTGGAGATTTGATTGACCACTATGATAAATACACCGATGACAAGGATATAGGTGAAATAAGTCGCTTACTAAATAAAATTGAAGCGCCTTACGGCAAATATGCGGTATTTGGAAACCATGATTACGGCGGTGGTGCAGAAAACATATATGCCGATATAATGGCGGCTGGTGGGTTTAAGGTGCTTGTAAACGAAAGTACTTCAATCGAGGAATTAGGTATTAGAATAATTGGAAATGACGACGTGGTAATTGGATACGGGGATCCAACTGTTTGTGAAGAATCAAAAGAAGAACAATATAACATTGTTCTTACACATGCTCCGGATGTTGCAGATGAAGTTCTTGAATACGGTGTGGATCTCATTCTTGCAGGTCACACCCATGGAAGGCAAGTTAATTTCAATTTAAGCTTCTTAGATAATTACACATTACCCCCATATGGAAGAAAATACATTAAAGGACTCTATGAAATAGGCTCAGTAAGATTAACAAAACTATATGTGAACGCTGGAATCGGGATGACTCAGCTACCTGTACGCTTCCTTTCTCCTCCCGAACTAACAGTAATAACCTTACAGTGATCGAAGGGCTTTGCTATATTGAAATCCTGCTACTATGCTATTTGCACCTTGCAGCACAAAAATAGCCCCTATTATCAAGGCCATAGCAAAGCCTGTGGCCAGTGGGTTAACAAAGGAATATATACCTGCTGCTAAGCTTAAAACTCCAAATATTATCCCAAAGAACCAACTGGAAATTTCATTTCTTTTAAATCCAATCGATTCTGTAATAGCTAGTACTCCTGAGTACATTGCCCACATCCCAAAGAATGCTATTGCGATACCATCGGTAACAAGCATGTTAGATAGGATTAATATTGATAAAACTGTTGTCAATATGCCATCGGCCAGCTGCCAAAGAATAAGCTCCGTTCTTTTTCTAAATATTAAATAGAAACCAATGTGTATAATCCCAGATATCAGCATGGATACACCAAGTACAAAGGCAACAGATAGAAAGGTTGTTCCTGGATTAGCAAAATACCATATACCGGTGGCAGCTAGAATTATTCCCGCATATATAGTTAAAATTTTCATATAGACCTCCTATATTTGTAACTTTAAAAAGTATTTTACCACAGGATAGATGTAAGGTATACCCCTATCGGCATCGTTAATAATGACAGTATGGTTGAAAAAAGAACCATTCTCACAGAGGTTTCCACATGCTTACCATATTCTGCAACCAGGATCGGCACTACAGCCGCACAAGGAAAAACAGAAACTACAAATAGAATTTTACCCATTAGTTCAGCTATATGGAAGATGTTTAACAAAATTAAAGTAGCAATAGGTAACAGTAAAGCCCTGGCTATCGTAGCCTTAACAATCATTTTATCCCTTATTAACTCTTTTAGGCTACTCCCAAACAAGGTTGCACCAATATACATCATCGAAAGAGGGGTCGCAAGCTCACCAAGTATGGTAATCAGCTTCTCTACCGGCACAGGTAAATAATTTTGCAACCCACTAACACCTAGCAAAAGGCCTATAGCAATGGCAATAATGCTGGGGTTTAATATCTGTTTCATAGCACCTGAAATCGATTCTTTAATATTTATGCCGTTCGATCTTTTTATTAAATAAACTCCGTAGGTAAAAAGGGTAATGTTCATAACCATGTTGTTAGCTACCATAAACAGCAAACCTTTATAGCCAAAGAATGCAAGGGCTATCGGAAAACCCATAAATCCATTGTTTGGTATAACAAAAGAAACTTCCATAGTTTCTTTATAATCAAATGGAACTTTAAATAAGCGTATATATAATTTTGCCAAAAGAAAATAAACAACAAAAAACCCTAGAGAATACAAGGACATCCATATGAATTCGCTAAGGATTTCTTGTTCAATCTCCAGTGAAAGGATGCTGGACAACAGCATAGGAGGTATGATCAAATAAATTAATAAATCACCAAGGCTGTCTAGTGATTCGCTGTTAATCCATCCTCTGCTTCTTGCTATATAACCGATTGCTATTAAACCGAATAGTAAAAAAAATTGTGTGAACATCTGCATCTCTTTCTTTTTGCACTATGCCAGAATTTTATAATATGATTGGTTAAGAGTCAATATATTTGAAATAAGATTAATTATTGGGCTTAATCTTTATGGTAATGGGTATGGTATTAATGTATAATGATATGGATAGAACTTTGGAAGGGGGGGCTCCGGTGAGCAAAAAAGTTATGGTCTGTGTTACGCAACAGAAAACTTGCGACCGTTTAATCCAATATGGTAACGAGATTTTAGATGATAAACAAGATGAGCTCTTTATAATTCATGTTGCGCATTATCAGTTTAAGTTTTTGGGAAATACAAAAGAAGGCGAAGCTCTTGAGTACTTATATGAAAAAGCCCTTGAATATGGAGCACAGCTAACAGTAGTACGTTCAAACGACGTATTAGAAACTTTAATAGATTTAGTTGAAAAATATGGAATCACCCATGTAATTTTAGGAGAGTCAGGCGAAGTATCAGAAAGTGATAATTTGGTTCATAAATTAGAAAGTCGGATTAAAAATAAAGTAAATATTATAGAAGTTCCTGCACTTGCTTAAACGAAAACTATGGGACGTACAAGCGTCCCTTTTTCTATTATATAGAAAGAATGTCGGCCAAATCTAAAATTTCTTGATCCCACTTGCGCTCCATTCCTAAAGCCTCTGTTAAATCCATATCTATAATATCTGATCCTTTAAGGCCTATGGCTCTGCTTTCACTATCTTTTAACAAAAGTTCAACTGCTCTATTTCCCATTTTACTTGCTAGCACTCTGTCCCTTGCAGAAGGTGAGCCTCCACGTTGAGTATAGCCCAAAACCACTACCTTGGTTTCAAAGCCGGTGCTTCTTTGTACAAAATCTGCCAGTTCTACGGAACTGATTTTAACCCCTTCCGCACGAACAATAATGCTGTGCATTTTGCCCCTTCTTATTCCCTCAACTAACTTTCTACATAAAAGGTTCAGGTCTGTTTCTACTTCTGGAACGAGAATAAATTCTGCTCCGCCAGCAAGTCCAGCATAAAGGGCAATGTCCCCACAATTCCTGCCCATAACTTCTACCACAGTACATCTATCATGGGAAGTCGATGTGTCGCGAATGTTCCCCATTGCAGAGAGTACAGTATTGACGGCAGTATCAAATCCAATTGTAAAATCGCTATATGCAAGGTCATTATCAATAGTACAGGGTATACCCATTACCTTAATGCCCCGTTTGGCTAATTCGGCTCCTCCTCTAAGAGAGCCATCCCCTCCTAAAACTACAAGCCCCTCTATTCCGTATTTTATTAATACATCTACGGCCTTGTTAATTCCTTCAGTGGTTAGAAACTCTTCACTTCTTGCTGTACGTAAGATTGTTCCCCCTCTTTGGATAATATCGGATACCGATGATACATTCATTTCCTTAATATCGCCTTTAATTAAGCCATCGTATCCTCTTTCAATACCGTAGATTTTCATGTTTTTATATATGGCGGTCCGTACCGCAGCACGGATCGCTGCGTTCATACCGGGAGCATCTCCCCCGCTGGTAAGTACTCCGATTGTATTCATATTGGGATTCTCCTTTATCATCTTTTGACGTTTTCGCTGCCTAAAGTATCTTCTAACACTCTAAAAAATTCATCGCTGGGATTAACCCATAAATTTGTTTCAGCACTCAGGCATCTTCCTGATGATTCGAGATATATTAGTACCGGTGTATCACCAGGATGCTTTTGCAAAATATCCTTTATTTCCTCCAATACAAATTCCTCGTCCATCACAACTGGTATCCTTATTTTCACAGCGGTACTTAAGTTGGCTTCTTTATAACCTTCAAGAGGATATATTTCGTCTGCTAATATTTTAGGTGCTTCATCTTCTTTGCAATTTATAGTACCCTTGATCACCACTATCGAATCTTCATTAATTAGATCCCTATGGCGCTCATATATATTAGGAAATACTATAACTTCTATACTTCCTACTAAATCCTCAAGTTGAATAAATGCCATCAAGTTATTTTTCTTAGTTACCAGTGTTTTCTTATCGCTAATGATACCAGCTAAAGTAACATGCATACCATCAAAGATATGTTCATTATGCTCATCGTTTATAATCTCTTCGGTAGTAATAGTCTCTATTTTTTTAATCTTCGAAGCATAATCTTCTAAGGGATGCCCTGTTAGATATACACCTAGCATCTCCTTTTCCATGGAAATAAGTATGTTTTTGGAAAAATTCTTTACATCAGGAAGCTTATTGCTGTAACCGCAATCCTGCATGATATCGGAGTTTTCCTGGAACAAAGACAATTGTCCTTTTATAGTCCTCTTATAATCATTATTAGCAGAATCTATTAGATCCTCATAAACGGCAAGAAGCTGCGCCCTATTTTCATTCAAGCTGTCAAATGCTCCTGCCTTTATTAAACTCTCTATTGCTTTTTTATTAATATCGCATATCTCTATGTTGTTAAAAAATTGAAAGATGTTTTTTGGTCTCCCCTTTTCTTCCCTCATCCTTATTATCGCATCGGCTACCCCTTGTCCGACATTCTTAACACCTAATAGACCGAATCTGATTTTGCCATCCTCTACTGTGAATTTACTAGAACTTTGTAAAACATCAGGGGGAAGAATTTCAATACCCATACTCTCACAGTCCCTAATGTACTTGGCTATTTGATCTGAATCACCTATGACGCTGTCCATAAGAGCCGCCATAAATTCTACAGGATAATGAGCCTTAAGATATGCAGTCTGGTATGCAAGTACAGCATAGGCAGCTGCATGGGACTTATTAAAAGCATATTCAGCAAAGGATACCATCTGAGCATATATTTCCTCTGCAGCCTCTTTACTGATTCCGTTAGCAACACAGCCTACAATCTCAACATTGCCCTCTTCATCCTTCTTACCATTAATAAAAAACTCCTTTTCGGTCTCCATTACGTCCCGTTTCTTCTTGCTCATGGCTCTGCGGACAAGATCACTCCTTCCATAAGTGTATCCTGCTAGATCCCTTACTATCCGCATTACCTGCTCCTGGTATACGATACATCCATAAGTTACTGAAAGGATAGGTTCTAAACTCTTGTCTATATATTCAATTTTCTCAGGATTTTTCTTGTTTTCAATGTATGTTGGTATCGATTGCATTGGGCCTGGCCTGTATAGAGCGATCCCAGCTACAATATCCTCAAAGCAGTCGGGACGTAAATTTTTCATAAATTGTCTCATGCCAGAACTCTCCAGCTGAAACACTCCCAAAGTATCACCGCTGCTTATCAGCTCATACACCTTGGGATCATCAAAATCCATCTTGGAAAAATCAATATCTATGCCATAGTTATCTTTAATTAATTCTAATGCGTCCCGAATAACCGTCAAGTTTCTCAAACCTAAAAAATCCATCTTCAATAGGCCCAGTTCCTCAATAGTACCCATGGTAAACTGGGTAGAAACTCCCTTTTCCGCCAAGTAGAGGGGGACGTACTCATTGATGCTATTTTTAGTTATAACTACTCCTGCTGCATGTGTAGAAGCATGGCGCGGCATTCCTTCTAAGGCCTTTGCCGTATCGATTAAATCTCTTACGGTTCTATTGCTTTCATATTCTTCTTTCAGCTCAGGATTCATTTCCAAGGCCTTGTCTATAGTCATGTTAAGGTCAAAGGGCACCATCTTTGCTATCGAGTCAACTTCTCCATAGCTAATATTCATAACCCGCCCAACATCTCGAATTGCCTGCTTAGCTTTCATAGTACCAAAGGTTATGATCTGAGCTACTTTATCCTCGCCGTATTTGTTTACAACGTAGTCTATGACCTCTCCACGCCTTTCATAGCAGAAATCTATATCTATATCAGGCATGCTGATCCTTTCTGGATTTAAAAAGCGTTCAAATATCAGGCCATATTTGATTGGATCGATATCTGTAATATGAAGGCAGTAAGCTACAATACTACCTGCTGCAGATCCCCTTCCAGGGCCTACCATTATTCCTTTACTCTTGGCATAGTTGATAAAATCCCATACTATAAGAAAGTATTCTACATACCCCATCTCTTCTATGATTGTTAATTCATATTCGAGCCTCTCTTTAAGCTTATCATCAGGCTCTTTATATCTTTCCTCCAAGCCTTTATAGCAGAGTTGGCGAAGGTAGGATTTATTATCCTTGCCATCAGGAGCTATAAAATCGGGTAGATGAAGTTGACCGAAATTAAATTCCACATTGCACATTTGCGCAATCTTTTGAGTATTATCTATTGCTTCAGGTATATCTACAAATAGATTTCTCATCTGATTTTCATTTTTTAGATAGTATTGATCATTGGCAAATCTCATCCTATCAGTATCTTCTAAAGTTTTACCAGTCTGGATGCATAAGAGCACATCGTGAGCCCTGGCATCTTCCTGCATCACATAGTGAACGTCATTTGTTGCAACTAATGGAATTCCCGTTTCCTTATGCAATTGCTTTATCAGAGGACGGATTTGCATCTCTTCTTCTAAGCCGTGATCCTGAATCTCTAAATAGAAATTGTCCTTACCAAAAATTTCGAGAAAAGAAAGGGCTTCTTTTTTCGCGCCCTCGTAATCCCCAGCTAAAAGCTTGCTTTGCACATCCCCTGCAAGGCAAGCAGAAAGTCCAATTATGCCTTCGCTGTATTCTTTCAGTACTTCTTTATCTATCCTAGGTTTATAGTAAAACCCTTGTGTATATCCTAAAGATACAATCTTGCTTAAGTTCTTATAACCCTCATTGGTTTTTGCCAATAAGACCAGGTGCCCCTGATTTTTATCTATCCCTGAATCCTTATCGTACATTCTCCTGGCAGCAGTATATACTTCACAGCCTATTATCGGTTTAATGCCCTGTTTTTTTGCTTCCTTGTAAAAATCGATAACACCAAACATAACCCCATGGTCAGTAATAGCTAAGGCGTCCATGCCTAATTCCTTGGCCGCCTTAACCAAGTTTTTTATTCTGGCAGCACCGTCTAATAGACTGTACTCAGTATGTACATGCAAATGTGTAAAGCCCATACTTCCTCCTTTACACCATTAGCCTAACCAAAACCCTACACTTGTATTTTACAATAATTTATTTTTTCTCCCAATAGCATAAAGCGTTTCTCGTACTCTGTTATATATAATCTTGCATCAAAATCTGTTGAGTGCAAGTCATTTGTACACTCTACAATTTTAAACCCGCAAGCAGCGCACTCTTCCAAAGTAAAGTCGAATAAGTCGTCATTGTCAGTCTTAAACTCAATGAAATGGCCAGGCTTCAGCACCTCTTTATAGCCTTCAAGAAATCTTCTATGTGTCAACCTTCTTTTTGCATGCCTTTTTTTAGGCCATGGATCGCTGAAATTTAGATAAATTCCAGATAGCTCGCACCTATCGAAATACTCTGTAATATCATCGATATAGGAAAAGATACACTTGGCATTATTTAACTTCTTTTCATCTATTAACTCAAGTGCACGCAATACTATGCTGCTTCTTCCCTCTACGCCTATATAATAGTTATTAGGATATTGTTCAGCGATTGAAGCCAGAAACTGACCACGACCACAGCCTATCTCTAAATAGACTTCTACCAGATCCTGATTTAGCTCATCCCTGGCATATTCTTTCCACTTACCTTTTAAGTCTTTGGCATTAAAAATAATATTATGTTTTTGTGCTTCCAGCCTTGCTTTTTCGTTTTTTACCTTACGTTGACGCATAAGTTCTTACCCATCACTTCCATCTCTGATTTAGTATAGGCACTATAGATTCCATCTTGATCTAAGATCGATCCTGGGTTTATGAAGGTCTGAAGATACCACTTTTTCGCTCCTGGATGTTCCTTAATCATTTTATCCAGATCTGATTCATTTAAAAGCTCTTTTACTACTGTCGTTCTAAATTCATAATCGAAGTCTTCAGATTCATTTGAAATTAAAAGCTCAGCGCTCTCTCTGACAGCGTCAATATCAACATCACATCTTACTATATCTTTGTATTTTTCAAAGGGCCCTTTAATATCCATGGCTACGTAATCGATCAAGTTTTGTTCTAGTAAACTTTTAAGCATTTCCGGATTAGTCCCGTTAGTATCGAGTTTTACCGCAAAACCCTTATCTTTAATTTCCTTTATAAATTCTACCAATGAAGGATGTATAGTAGGCTCCCCGCCTGATATACAAACTGCATCAATAAATCTTTTTCTTTTATCAAGAAATTCAAACAGTTCAGCTATTTCGATAATAGTGTTAGTTTTATTATATACAATCTCAGGATTGTGACAAAACCCACATCGAAAATTACATCCACCGAGAAATATAACGGTGGATGCTTTCTTTGGATAATCTATTAAAGATGACTTTATGATTCCTAAAATCTTCATATTATCACCCTGCTATGCTATTTCAACTGCTTCAGCAACTCTTTCATTTCTGCTTAGGCTGCCATATACATCAAAGGGCTTTCTCTCTTTGTATTCTTCTTTCTTACCATTGTTCCAGGACTGAACGGGACGATGGAAACCAACCACCCTAGACCAAACTTCAGCCTCTTTACCACAGCTGGGACAAACAAAGTTTTCCCCGGCTATATAGCCATGATCTTCACAAATCGAGAAAGTAGGTGTGATTGTTATATATGGTATCTTGGTATTTTGCATTATCTTTCTAATAAATGTCTTGCAAGTCTCAATATCGTCTATCTGCTCGCCTATAAATCCATGAAGAACCGTTCCACCGGTATATAATGTCTGAAGTCTTTCTTGAAGCTCAATAGCTTCGAATATATCATCGGTTGCTCCTACCGGCAGCTGGGTTGAGTTTGTATAGTATGGTTCTTCTTTACCTGCTGTAACGATATTAGGATAGAGCTTCTTGTCAAGCCTTGCAAAACGATAGCTCGTTCCTTCAGCAGGAGAAGCCTCCAAGTTCCATAGAGTTCCTGTCTCTTCCTGGAATAGGCGGATTACCGTATTCATAAACTCCATCACATCGACAGCAAAGTCATTGCCTTCTCTGGTTGTAAGGTCTACCCCTAGCAGATTGAGGCAGGCTTCGTTCATGCCGTTTATTCCTATAGTAGAAAAATGATTACTAAAATACTGTCCTGTGGCCTCTTTCACCTGGGATAAATAGTAGCGTGAATATGGATATAGCCCTGCCTCCATATATTTCTCCAGCATCTCACGCTTGCAATCGCAAATCTCTTTAGCGTATTCCATTAACTTACGTACCTGTCTTTTAAAATCTGCAACATTCTTCGCTTTATATCCAATACGGGCCATATTTATTGTGACCACATTAATTGAGCCAGTTAACGGGTTGGCTCCAAAAAGCCCTCCCCCTCTGTGTCTGAGCTCACGGTTATCCAATCTAAGCCTGCAGCACATAGAGCGAATATCCTCGGGTGACAGGTCGGAATTTATAAAGTTTGCGAAATAGGGAGTACCAAATTTTCTGGTCATCTCCATTATCTTGTTGAAAGCTTCTGAATCCCAATCGAGATCACGGGTTATATTCACTGTAGGTATTGGGAAACTAAAGGCCCTTCCTGCTCCATCACCCTCCATCATAACTTCACAAAATGCAATGTTGAACATATCCATTTCTTTCTGGAACTCTTTATAGGTCTTGTCCATCATCTTTCCGCCTATAATTACACCCTGATCCTTAAGCAGAGGATGAGGAACAATATCAAGTGTGATATTGGTGAAAGGTGTTTGGAAGCCTACCCTTGTAGGCACATTTAAGTTATATACGAAGCGTTGAATTGCCTTCTTTACTTGTTTGTAGTCCAAGTTATCGTAATAGATAAAAGGAGCAAGATAGGTGTCAATGCTAGAGACTGCCTGCGCTCCTGCTGATTCCCCCTGCAGAGTAAAGAGCAGGTTTGCAATCTGCATTAACGCTGATTCAAAGTGCTTAGGAGGTCTAGATTCAATCTTTCCCTTTGCCCCCTTAAAGCCTTTTAACAGGAAATCCTCCAAATCCCATCCGCAGCAATAAGGAGCTAGTAATCCTAGGTCGTGAATATGAATATCGCCGCGTATATGGGCATCTCTTAATTCTTTTCTATATACTTTGTTTAGCCAGTATTTTTTTGTGATGCATTCTACAATATGATTGTTCAGTCCCTGAAGAGAGTATCCCATATTTGAGTTTTCATTAACTCTCCAGTCCTCAAGAGAAACATATTCCTCAATCATCTGTTCAGCATCCATGAACAGATTTTTTAAATTCCTTATTTCCTCTCTCTTCTTTCGGTATAGTATATATGCTTTAGCCGTTTTGGCATGTCCTTCCTCGATTAAAATTTTTTCTACGATATCCTGTATATCCTCAACAGTTGGAATACTCGCAGCATAAGTTTCATCTAATACATTTTTTACTAAACCTGCTAAGCGATTTGCCTCTCCTTCATCCTTACCCCCTACCGCTTGAGCGGCTGCAAATATGGCGTTACTTATTTTTGTAATATCAAAATCTACAATTTCACCAGTTCTTTTCTGAATTTTAGTAATACTCATGCTTTGATTCCTCCTATGTTGAAATACCAATGTTTTGGGGAATATACCTTGTATAGTTGTTTTCATCTATTGTAATAACTATATATAGTATATCCACCCCTATAGAGTTTTTCAAGTATAAAATATTTTTATTCAATAACTATAACTATCGTTTCGTCTTCCTTATACCAGTCAAAGAGGAATTTAGCATGAGAGGTATAGTTTCTAACGCATTTATGAGACAAGGGAACGGTTCCTATAGAGTTAGAATACTCTATCTTTGGCGGAGTAATACGTTCTCCATTCTCACTATAGACATAGTTTACAGGTACTCCGTGTATATAGGCTCCACCATTAAACCTTATAGCATAAGGGGCGTAACCCTGAATCCTTGTGGTTCCATCCTCGAAGTAATAAAATTGATTTCTTTTCTCAATGGCATAGTAGTATCCCAATGGAGTAGGTTGGGCATATCTTCCAGTTGCACCGGTAGTTGCAAGTGTATAAGATACCAATGTCCATTTGTTATCTATCTTTTCAAAGGCTGCTTGATTCTGGTTGTTTCTATCAATTACAATTGCTTTATTTAGCTCTCTGATCTGCCTATCTTTTTGGATGTATTTTTCTGGAACATAGTATTCCTTTCCAGTATGAACTAGCTCAACCCTTATATAATCACCTCTTGGATAAAGATATCTAACAAGTGTCCCATCTTCAATGTAAATGAAATCCTCCATATTTGATAAATCTATATAGCCCGGGGCACTTTGACTCCTTCTTCTACCCTCTTTATCCACTGTCCCTCCCTGGTAAAGTGGGGCTATTCCCTTAAGATTTTTATAGTTATTTATAAATGTTAATCTGCCTTTCTTGAAATAATCCTCAGCCTTAAGGATTGCCTTTTCCATCTTTTCAAAATTAAAGAAACGCCTTGATACATCATCGCTTCTTACAAAACCGTAAAAGGGCTCATCATTGATCTTCCATGTAACGTGTAGCCATCTCTTAACGGATTCTTCTCCTGCTTTTATCAAGACGCTTTCTATATAATTTAACTTTTCCCATTGGTTAGCTCTATAGATTACTTTTTCAGATAAGGAAGGGCCTGAATAAATGTTTACAAAATCATTTTCGACGACAAAATAGGTATAGGTAGGTAGATGTCTTTCATATTTCAACGATACATCAAAGGTAGGTAAATGCATTTCATCTTCAATGGCAACCACATCCCCTACATTTAACTTTTTCAATGCATCTTCGGGGCTCTCAATTTCAGACGATACATCCAAATTATCATTAAAAGGCTGCTCCACTTGTTCTTGTGTTATAAAAATCAAGAACAAGGATATGTTTAAAAGGATTAATATTGTTAAAATCAAACCGAAATTTCTCATAATTACAATCCGATTGATGATTTCCTTTGATTGAGATATTTATAAAGAGGTAATCCTATACAGTAGCAGGCTATCGCTTCCCCGGCAGCCACCCACAGTATGCAAGCTAATAGCGAAACAGGTACACCGTAGACATAGTAGAGCATGGGTCCTATTATAAGGCCGTTTGCAATAACTGGAGGCAGGGGTACCAATAAAGGCCTCTTTCTCAGCTTATAGGTCGCAAACGCCGCAATCAAGGTAGCCAAACTTCCCAGAACCATATCGACTAAACCATAGGGCCCTAATATATTTGCTACTAAGCACCCGATAAATAGCCCAGGTATGGCTGCATGAGTAATTGCCGGCAAAACCGTCAATGCCTCTGAAACCCTTATTTGCATAAAACCGTAACTAATGGGCATAAGTAGTAAAGTCATTGCTATATATACGGCGGCAATAACTGCCGCCTTTACTAAGTACTTCGAATTATACATATATCTCACCATTGCTTATTATATAATATATGCTTGCAATATAACAATTGCTAAAAAAACTATCATTAAAATCGATGCAACCGCATCGCGACTCCTAAAGACCATGGCATTCATCCTTGTACGCGTGTCCCCACCCCTATAACACCTTGCTTCCATCGCCATTGCTAAATCCTGAGCAATTCGAAAAGCACTGATGAAAAGGGGTACAAGAAGGGGTATTAAGCTTTTTGCCCTACGAAATATATTGCCACTCTCAAAATCTGCACCCCTTGCCATTTGAGCCTTCATGATCTTATCAGCCTCGTCTAACAAAGTAGGTATAAACCTAAGGGCAATAGTCATCATCATGGCAATTTCATGGGAGGGTGCGCCTATTTTACGGAAGGGAGAAAGCAGTCTCTCTATACCGTCTGTCAGACTTATTGGTTTTGTAGTTAGTGTTAACAGCGATGAACCCAATATTAATAGAATCAGCCTTAAACCCATAAAAAATGCATTATAAAGTCCTTCTTCTGTAATAGTAAGAAAGCCGATTTCTACCAAAGTTTTACCCTTGGTCATGAACATATTAACGGTGAATGTAAAAATTATAATAAGAAATATAGGTTTTAACCCTTTAAGGATAAACCTTAAAGGCACCTTTGATATAGAGATAACTAAAGCGAGAAAAATTAATTCAGTAATAAAGCCAAAGAAATCCTTGACTAAAAAAAGCGAAATAATATATGCAAATGTACTTATTATCTTAACCCTGGGATCAAGTTTATGTATCCAGGATTCCCCAGGATAATACTGTCCTAGCGTAATATCTCTTAACATTATACCTATTTACTTCCTAACCACTCTAAAATTTCTTGCTCAGCCTGATCTATTGTCAGGGCCTTACCCGATACAGGAACTCCCCTATTTAATAATTTCTCCATAAAGCTGGCTGCAGGCGGTAATTCTAAGCCCATTTTTCTGAGAAATTCTGTCTTTGTGAATACTTGCAAAGGAGTGCCCTGCAGCACTAACCTACCCTTTTCTAACACCAATACCTGCTCTGACATACTGGCAATATCCCCCATATTGTGGGATACGAGTATAATTGTATTGTTCTCGCGCTTTTGAACAGTCTTAATGAGGGTCAGTATGTCCTTATGAGACTTAGGATCTAACCCTGCTGTAGGCTCATCTAATATCAAAACTTTAGGTCTCATCGCTATTACCCCGGCAATAGCTACCCTACGCTTTTGTCCGCCTGAAAGTTCAAAAGGTGATCGCTGGCCGATTTCATCATATGAGAGCCCAACTAGTTCTAAAGCCTCTATAACTCTCTCCTTTGCTTCCTCATAAGAAAGACCCAGGTTTAAAGGGCCAAATGCAACATCCTTTTCTACAGTTTCTTCAAACAACTGATATTCAGGATATTGAAAAACCAGGCCTATATTCCGCCTTATATCCCTCATCTTAACCTCAGGGTCAGTAATATCAACACCGTCAATTATAATACTACCTGATTTCGGTTTTAATAAACCATTCAAATGTTGAATCAGGGTAGATTTTCCTGAACCGGTATGACCTATTATACCTACAAATTTACCATCTTCAATTTCAAAACTTATATCTTCAAGTGCTACAGTTTCAAATGGCGTTCCTTCACCATAAACATATGTGAGGTTTTTTACTTGTATTGACATAAATAATCTACCATCTCTTCTTCGTTAATTATGCTTTCAGGTATAGGAATGCCTCTCTTTCTAAGCCTTCCTGCCAATTCAACCACGAAAGGCACATCCAAATTCATAGCCCTAACTTCATCTTGCCTAGAGAATACTTCGGCTGGTGTGCCGTCCATCATTACTTTACCCCTATCCATAATTATTACTCTATCAGCTCTTGCAGCCTCATCCATGAAGTGGGTAATTAAAATAATTGTTATACCTTCGCGGTTAAGCTTTTCGATAATTTCCATAACCTCTTGCCTGCCATGAGGATCCAGCATTGCAGTAGGTTCGTCGAATATAATGCATTCCGGCCTCATTGCAACCACACCAGCTATGGCAATACGCTGTTTCTGCCCACCTGAAAGCAAGTGGGGAGCCTTTTTTCTTTCCTCATACATATTAACAGCATAAAGTGATTCATCTACACGCTTGCGTATTTCTCCAGGCTCTAAGCCTAAGTTCTCAGGCCCAAATGCAACATCATCTTCAACTATTGAAGATACCAACTGATTATCAGGATTTTGGAACACCATCCCTGCTGTTTGCCTTATCTCCCAAAGCTTGCTTTCATCAGCCGTATTATAACCATTAACATAAACAGCCCCGCCGCTGGGTAGCAACAAGGCATTGATATTCTTAGCCAGGGTGGATTTCCCTGAGCCGTTCCTTCCGATGATTGCAGTGAAACTGCCCCTTTTTATTGTTAAGCTAACATCATCTACAGCGGTTTCCTCTTCGTTGCCATCATCAGTCCTATACTTAAATACTAAATTCTCTATTTTAATGATGTCTTCCATCTATTCCAATACTCTCTTTTCTGCTTCTGATACTAACCAATCACAGGTATCAAAAAATACTTTACTTTTGGTGCTATCATTAAAATCTAAACTATAACCTATACTATTTAAATAAGCAAAATACTCTTTAAGCATCCATGTTATTGTAGAGTCAGGTTGCGAACTTATGAAAGAAATATATGCCTGTTTTGCATCCTCAGAAAACTCATGGGTTGAATAATCGAATATAGGTGTATTAGTTGCTCCCATTAGAAGCGAATTTAGATATGATTTATATAACCACATCACATTTTCTTTAATAATCTCATCTTCCGGGTAATCTTTTAATAAGTTTTCTGCTTTAAATGCCCTGTCTAATAACTCTTCCCAGCTTATTAACAAAGATGCGTTTTTAGCCATTGGCCTCTCAATTATTTCGGCATTTAATTCATATAATCTATAAATAGATTCTGATATATATTCACCGTACTTTTCCA
>JAAYHT010000083.1 GCA_012735285.1 Clostridiales bacterium
GGCTACTACCACCGTTTATTAATCAAATCAGAAAATTTCTTTATCAAATTAAAAAAGGTGTTGGAGTTTTTAATGTTCCAGCACCTTTTTTGTCTACAGTCTGAAATGAGCCCCATATAAGGGCTCATTAGAAAATCTTTACCAAATATTAGCCTGTATACTCAACACCGAATTGATCGCGAAGCTCATTGATTTTAATATTATATAACTTATATATTTCATCGTTTTCAAGCTTGCTCTTTATGGCGCTCTTAACGTCTTCAAAGGGCTCTATTCCCTGATTCTTGTCAGTTACCAGGATGATATGGTAGCCAAATTGAGTCTCCACCACATCACTCAGCTCGCCTACTTCTAAAGCAAAAGCTGCATTTTCGAACTCAGGAACCATCATGTTTCTACCGAAAGTCCCCAGGTCTCCTCCATTTTCTGCGGTTGCATCCGTTCCGTATTCAGCTGCCAATTCACCAAAGTCAGCACCATTTTTTAGCTGTTCTAGAATATCCTCGGCCAACTCTTTTTCTTCAACCAGGATGTGTTTAGCTGTAACTTCGTCCACTTCAAAAAAGGATTGATTGTCTTCGTAATATTCCCTCATTTGTTCTTCAGTGATCTCAGGCATCTTATCTCTTAGTTCATCTATAAATACAGAACTAAAGTATTGGCTTAAAAAGAAACTTTTAAGGAATTCATCATTTATACCATGTTTTTTCAAAAAGCTGCTAGCCTGTTCATCTCCTTTAATTTGTTCAATTAGTTCATCTATATCCTTATCATAGCCTTCTGGTAGGACGCTTTCGTCTTTATTAAAGTGCAATTCGATTGCTTTAATTGAAATATAGTCTTCAAGTATCATAGATTGTAAGCTCTCAACACTTTCCTCCGGCAAGGAATCTAAATCAAATCCCTGGAGAAAGCTGAATAAATGCGTGTATTTTTTTAATTGTCCTTGGGTGATCTCATCCTCGCCCACTTTAGCTACGACATGACTATCATCTTTGCTGTCTCCGCAAGCAAACATAGTAAATGCCAAAGCTAAAATCAGTAAACTTACCAGTATCTTTTTAAATTTCATTTAATATGTTTCTCCTTTGTTTTTAAGTAATTAACTATCCACTCATTATACTCTCCTGCACCATATTTGTCAAAAACGAAATGGCTTCAGAAAGTCGATTTTTTCCTCTTATATTGAGCTTTATAAATGGTCTGATTCCACCATGGACTAAAATGTTATGTCCATACTTTTCTACAATCTTTGCTATCATATCCGCCTTCAATCCGTTATTCTCGTTGAAGCTGAATACCAGCTTGTACTGCTCCTGATGGATCCTTATTATCCCAACCCTGCTTGCCAATGCCTTTATCAGGGCCACATCAATTAAATTCAGTGTTTCTTTCGGGATGTCTCCGAACCTGTCTAAAAGCTCATCTATAATCTCTCCCTTATCCTCCTCATCTTTTATTGAAGCTATCTTTTTATACATTTCAAGCTTAATAAGCTCGTCTTCTATATAATTCGATGAAATATATGCTTCTACCTGTATTTCTACTGATGTCTCCTCATCAGATTCCCTTTCAGTCCTTTTGCCAGTGAGTTCCCTTACAGCTTCGTCCACAAGCTTGCAGTAGAGTTCATAGCCCACCATCATCATATGCCCATGCTGTTCGGTGCCTAATATATTACCTGCTCCCCTTATTTCCAAATCCCTCATAGCAATATGGAAGCCTGCGCCAAATTCGGTAAACTCCCGTATGGCACGCAGCCTTTTCTCAGCCAGTTCGGTTAACACCTTATCCTTCTGATACATCAGGTAGGCATAGGCCATCCTATTGCTTCTTCCCACTCTTCCTCTAAGCTGATATAGCTGTGCAAGCCCGTATCGGTCTGCATCTAGTACTATTAGCGTATTAACATTTGGAATATCCAGACCTGATTCGATAATAGTTGTCGCAACTAGAATATCGATATTGCGATCCACGAATTCCAGCATAATGTCTTCCAATTGCCTCTCGTTCATCTGCCCGTGGGCAACTGAAACCCTTGCATCGGGAACTAATTCCCTTATGTGGGAAGCGATCTTTTGAATGCCTCTAACCCTATTGAAAACGACGTATACTTGTCCTCCTCTATCCAATTCCCTTTCTATGGCTTCCTTTAATACAATGTCATCTTGCTCCATCACATAGGTCTGAACGGGATAGCGCTCTTCAGGGGGCTCCTCTATTAGGCTCATATCCCTTATTCCCACCAGAGACATGTGCAGGGTCCTGGGAATAGGTGTTGCTGATAGGGTTAATACATCTACATTTTTCTTGAGTTTCTTAATCTTTTCCTTATGCTGGACTCCAAAATGCTGTTCTTCATCTATTACTAACAGTCCTAGGTCATGGAAACCCACATCATCTGACAATAGCCTATGGGTACCTATTATTATGTCAAGCTCGCCCCTTTTAAGCTTTTCTATTATCTCTTTCTGCTGTTTATCAGTTCTGAACCGGCTTAGCATATCCACGCTGATGGGGAAGTCTGCAAACCTCTCTTTGAAAGTATGGTAGTGCTGATTTGCCAAAAGGGTGGTTGGTACAAGTACTGCGGCCTGCTTGCTGTCTGTAACGCACTTAAAGATTGCCCTGGCTGCAACCTCTGTCTTTCCATAGCCCACATCACCGCATAGCAGGCGGTCCATTGGTACGGGTTTTTCCATATCCCTCTTTATTTCCTCAACACAGCGAAGTTGGTCAACAGTTTCCTCATATGGGAAAAGACCCTCAAACTCTCGCTGCCAGACACTATCCTTAGAAAAGCTGTGACCCTTTTCTGCCTGCCTTGCAGCTGAAAGTTCAATTAATTCCTTAGCCATGTCCTTTATTGCTGCTTTTGCTTTTAACTTAGTCCTTTTCCACTCTCCACCGGAAAGCTTATTTACCCTAGGTGCACTGCCTTCAGAACCCACGTACTTCTGAATAAGGTCCATCTGTTCTACTGGAACATACAAGAGATCTTCTCCGGCATATTTTATCTTTAAGTAGTCCTTCCTTATCCCTTGGATTTCCATCTGTATTACGCCAAGGAATTTACCTATTCCATGGTTTTCATGGACTACATAATCTCCGCTTTTAATATCGGTAAAGGATTTAATCGTGTGCTTTTTATCCTTCTTCTTTTTAGTTTTTCTTTTAGATTTTAGGAATATATCGTTATCGCTTAAAATAACCAGCTTTTCTTCAGGAAATTCCATACCCGAAGATAGGGAGCCATGCTTTAATGAAACCTCTTCTTCCAGCTTGCACTTCCTTAAGAAGTGCCTCATATTTTCCACCCTGTCTTTTGTTGAGCAGGCTATTGTAATGTCATAACCTTGACTGGCGTACCTGGATAGTTCCGCCTCAAGGAAGTCCATTCTACCGTTAAATACTGTGGCTTGTTTTGAAACAATATTAATATTACTTTCTAGACGGTCAACGCCTTTGATTTGCTTTAGAAAAGGAGTGAATAAAAATAGTGGGCTCTTTTCATATATTTTTAAAAAATCATCCTGGCCTGCAAAGGCTCCATAATCATCAGGCACAGCTTCTCCACGCTCTAAGAAGATCTTGAAATCCTCTCTATACTCTGTCTCCGACAGATTAAGGACATCGAGTATTCTTTCGGGATCATCGACTATTATCAAGCCATCATCGCTTAAATAATCCCAAACCATTTCTGGTTTTTCGTAAAAATAGTGGATATAGTTTTCTAAAAGCTGGATATTTGTTCTAGTCTCAATGCACTCCAAGATAC
>JAAYHT010000084.1 GCA_012735285.1 Clostridiales bacterium
AATTAAAACAACTATCACAAGAATAGGTATTAATGATGGCATCCAAAACACTTCCTTTCTTATTCGTCGTGAACGGAAGTTACAATTAGCTTAACCCCCTCCCACCTTAAGTATCTTAACCTCTGTTCCCTCTTTTAACGTTTGATCCCTTTTATCTGAAATTGCAGTCCAGACCTGAGATCCTACCTTTACTAAGCCTGTAGAATGAGGAAGGATATCCTCAGTAACTACTGCAATTTGCCCTATCAAAGCATTAACGTTAGTTTTTGTATGACCGATCTTTAGCTTCTTTTCTGCTATCGGTTTTGTGAAATATAATAAAATTAATGAAACAATAAGAAATGCAACTACCTGGGCTGTGATACTTCCACCTGCATAAGATACAAGTGCTGCAACAATACTCCCGATAGTAAACCATATGGTTGTGAGACCCAAGGTTACAGCTTCGATAATTGCAAAGATAACCGCTATACTAATCCATATTAAAGTGCTATCCAATATGAAACCGAAAATATTCAATTTATAATAGCTCCTCTTTCATATTAACCTTCATCAGCTTTTTTAAGTATGAGTTTAATAATTTCATCTACTATTTCGGATGAGGGGCAATTTTTAATCACATTTCCTTTTTCAAAGATTAAGCCCTTTTTACTCCCAAAAGCTACTCCTAAATCTGCCTCTTTAGCTTCTCCGGGTCCGTTTACTTCACAGCCCATGATTGCAACTGTAATTGGTCTAAGCTTTTCTTTTTCCCATCTTTGCTGAAGCGGCTTAAGTCTATCTTCTATATCGTCAGTTATGTTAATAAGGTCTACTCTGGTGCGACCACAAGTAGGGCACGATATGAAGTTAATACCTTTTTTACGTATACCAACAGCATTTAATATTTCTTTAGCTAAGTGCACTTCTTCAACAGGGTCGCCCGTCAACGATACTCGCATCGTATCACCTATACCCTCAAGTAACAAGGCTCCAATCCCTATAGCCGATTTTAATTATCCGCTTCTTATTGTACCTGATTCTGTAATACCAATATGTATAGGGTAATTTAGCTTCTCTGCAACAATTTTATGTGCATCATAATTCATCTTAATATCTGATGCTTTTAAAGACACGACAATGTCATTGTAACCCAGATTCTCTACCTCTTCAACCATCTTTATGACACTTTCAGCCAAAGCTTCTGCTGTAACGCCTCCATGCTTACCAAGTATTTCTTTATCTAAAGAGCCGGAATTAACACCTATTCTTATTGGCACCTTATAACTACTTGCCACATCTAATATGGCTTTAACTCGCTCTATACTTCCGATATTTCCTGGATTGATTCTAATTTTATCGGCGCCATTTTCAATGGCGGCTATCGCCAGCCTATAATCAAAATGAATATCGGCAACAAGAGGCAACTTAATGCGCTTCTTTATCTCTCCCAATGCAATAGCAGCTTCCTTATCTAAAACAGCACATCTTACAATCTCGCAACCGGCATCTTCAAGCCTTTCAATCTGTTCTACAGTAGATTTCACGTCCTTCGTGTCCGTATTAGTCATTGATTGTATTGTAACGGGATGTCCTCCGCCAATAGGGACATCCCCGCACATTATTTTCTTAGTTACGCGTTGCAATTTTTATCCCCTTTACTAATTAAGTATAAAGCGGTCAACGTCTTGAATCACTAGGTAGATCATCAGACCAAACAGTATTAAAATTCCTGCAAAATGAATCTTAGCTTCAATCTCATCACTTATCACTTTTCCTGTGAAAAGTCTAATGATGAGAAACAGGAGCTTTCCACCATCCAATGCCGGAAAGGGTAACATATTAACTATTGCAAGGTTTAAACTTATTAAAGCAGCCAAATTTGCAATATATATAATCCCAAGCTTTGCCTGATCGTTAATTATGCTGACTATTCCAACAGGTCCTACTAAATCCTCCATCGAACCCTCGCCTCTAAAAAGCTGTCCTAAATAGTTTATCATTTCTTTTGTCAGCGCCCATGTACTTGCAACTCCTGTTTTTAAGGATTTCAAAACAGAATGTTCGATTTTGGAAGTGATTCCTATAATGCGTCTTCCAGTTTCATCGGTTGTCACGCCGCTTGTTAAGCTTATTGTCTCTCCATCTCGAATTACCACAATATTTACAGTCTCGCCTGTACTCTCTGCCAATGTGGACATGACATCATTCCAGCTACCTATTTCGGTATCATTTATCTTGATAATTTCATCTCCCGGCATTAGCCCTGCTGCTTCGGAAGGATATCCTTCAGCTACTTCGCCGATAGTATTTGTAGTGAATCCCAATACAAGTACGATAATAGCAATAATTACTATTGTTGTAACTAGGTTCATCACAGAACCGGCAACAACAACAATAGCCTTCTGCCATGGAGCTTTTCTATTAAAAGATCTGGGATCATTAGATTCTTCTTCTTCGCCTTCCAGGTTAACATACCCTCCTATTGGGAAAGCTCTTAAAGAGTATTTGGTCTCCCCTTTTCCAAAATGAATCAAACCTGGGCCCATACCTAAAGAAAATTCATTTACACGAACCCCCACAGCCTTTGCGGCTATGAAATGTCCAAATTCATGGACAAATATCAATAGACAGAATATTATAATCGCATATATTAAAGTTAATCCCATTACTCTAATTTCCCCCTAATTTCGTTATCTATAGAGAGTATGTCTGATAAGCCGTGTATATTCACAGGGACATGTTCATTCATCACTCGTTCTATAGTATTCTGTATGTCGATAAATGAAATCTTCTTCTCTAGGAACTGCTGCACTAATACTTCATTAGCCGCATTAAGCACAACAGGGTAGCTTTTACCCTTTTCTAAAGCCTCATAAGCCATTTTTAAGCATTTAAACACTTTTGTATCAGCCTTTTCAAAGGTTAAAGAACCGAGGCTGAAGAAATCAACCGAAGGCACATCGCTTTGTATCCTCTCAGGATAGGTCAAAGCATAGCTTATAGGTACCCTCATATCAGGTACACCAAGCTGAGCGATAATTGAATGATCCTTATATTCTACCATCGAGTGGATAATACTTTCCTTGTGAACGATGACTTCTATACGCTCAGGCTCAACATCAAACAACCATCTTGCTTCTATTACTTCAAGGCCCTTATTCATCATGGTAGCGGAATCTATTGTTATCTTGTTTCCCATCGACCAGTTGGGATGTTTTAGTGCCTGTTCTAGTGTAACTTCCTCTAGCTGTTCTAAAGTATAGCCCCTGAATGGACCCCCCGATGCTGTTAAATATATTCGTTTAATATCCTTGTCGCTATTTCCCTGTAGAGCTTGAAATATAGCACTGTGTTCGCTATCTACAGGTATAATGCTGACACCATTCTTTTTTGCTTCATCGATTATTAGCTTACCTCCGGTTACCAGCGTTTCCTTGTTGGCAAGTGCGATATCTTTGCCTGATTTAATTGCTTCATATGTTGGCACAAGACCTCTCATACCCACTAAGGCATTTAATACCATATCGCAATCTGTTTTTGCTGCCAACTCTTGTAAACCGGATTCTCCCCATAAAACTTCTAATTTAGGAAAACGTTTATTGAGCTCTAAAGCATCCTTTTCATCTTCTACACATACTAGTTCAGGTCTAAAAGCCTCTATCTGCTTAGCTAGCAGTTCGACACGTTTTCCACAAGTCAAGGCCTTAACTGAAAATTTATCTCGGTTCTTACTTATTATATCCAGTGCTTGCGTTCCTATTGATCCTGTAGAACCTAATATTGAAATTTTCTTCATACCCACAAATTTTCCTATTATTTTAATATATAACCATTGTAATATAATAATACACAAAGGGTGCTGTAAACAATACGCTATCAAATCTATCCAGTATCCCACCATGACCAGGGATTAAGCTACCATAATCTTTTATACCCATCTTACGTTTAAAAATTGATGCAGTCAAATCCCCGAGCTGGGATATTATGCTGCCTACAAATCCGATCACAATGCAGTGTATAAGCAGCTCGTATGCAAATAAATAGCTAAATACAATGCTTATTACAACACTGCCTACAATTCCACCAATAGCACCTTCAATCGTCTTTTTAGGACTTATCTTAGGACATAGCTTATGCTTTCCCAGCACATATCCGGTAAAATAAGCCATTATATCTGTTGCAAATGAACACAAAATGACCAGCCAAAGTAAAACATTTAAATCCGTTCTATCTATTAAAACTAAATGGTATGAGAAGTATACGATATAAAAAACTCCTGTGATAGTGGCCATAGCATCAGCGAGTTGCCTATTATCTATATTAAAAAGATATAGCAAACTAAGTACAATTACTCCATAAAACCATAGTAAATGATAAAAATTATTTAATTCAAAGAAAGCGATGAAATATAAGGCAAAAGCTGCTAGGTATCCTATACAATAGCTAGGTACAACCCCAATGTTATTAAAACCTCTAAAAAATTCCCTAATACCGACTATTGATAGCAAAAGGCATGCTATCAATAAAACTATATCACCTAAGTATATTACAGCCAATAATGGCAACAGTATTAATCCGGATAATATCCTAGTCTTCATTTAAGCCCTCCGAAACGTCTTACACGCCTTTGATATTCTTTTATTGCGTCCTCTAGACACTCTGGCGTAAAATCAGGCCATAAAGTTTCGGTAAAAACAAACTCACTGTAAGCTGATTGCCAGAGAAGAAAATTAGACATTCTTTTTTCACCACTAGTCCTTATTACCAAATCCGGATCGGGTATACCTCTTGTAAACAAATGCTCTTCAAATATCGATTGATTTATGTCCTCTGGTTTAAGTTCATTGTTTGCAACCTTATTTGCTATTAATCTAGTAGCTCTAACAATTTCATCACGGCTACCATAGTTTAATGCTATGTTAAACTGAAGCCCGGTATTATCACAGGTTTTAGCCAAAGCTTCCTCGATTTTTTGAATGGCTTTTTTGGGTAGCTTACTATAATCTCCAATAATTCTGACCTTTACATTGTTTTGATTAAGCTCTTCCAACTCCTTATCCACATAGTGAACAAGAAGATTGAAAATACCGCCGACTTCAGTTTCAGGCCGCTTCCAATTCTCTGTAGAAAAAGCATATACAGTTAAGTATTTTACACCTAAAGTAGAAGTCCGCTTCACTATCTCTTTTAGGGCCATCATTCCAGCATTATGGCCTGCAAGCCTAGGCAAAGACCTATTTTTTGCCCATCTTCCATTACCATCCATAACGATTGCTATATGATTAGGCAATTTTTCGCGGTTCAAAAAATTCACCTCTATTCAAATATGAAACATAAGGACGGTTTTTAACCGTCCTTTCTATAAGCATCCGGAATTTTACAAACAGTCAGAAGATATTTATCTTCCAATAATTCCTGCTTAATTATCCTTAAGTATCCATCCTGAATATTATTAATTGGGCCGGTTTCTATTACTTCGCATTTTAAACCGTTCTTAGAGAGTAACTTCTTAGCATCTTTTAAATGTAAACCTAATAAATCATACATTAAACTTCCATAATTTCCTTTTCTTTATTAGCTATAATTTCATCTATTTCCTTGATGCAAGCATCAACACTCTTCTGTACATTATCTAATTCGGTCTTAAGATCATCTTCAGTTATTTCACCGGCTTTTTCCTGTTTCTTTAGAGCGTCATTGACTTCACGTCTGACATTTCTGATTGCGATTTTTGCTTCTTCACCCATTTTTTTAACAAGCTTACAGAGCTCTTTTCTTCTTTCTTCAGTAAGCTGTGGAATAGCAAGGCGTATTACCTTACCATCATTTGCAGGGTTAATACCTAAATTCGCAATATTAATAGCCTTTTCTATATCTTGTAAGGATTTAGGATCAAATGGAGTTATTAATAAAGTTCTTGGGTCTGGAGCAGAAACATTGGCAATGTTTCTCAGGGGTGTAGGTTCACCATAGTAATCGACCATTATCTTATCAAGTAATGCAGGATTAGCTCTGCCAGCCCTAACTGTATTTAAGTCTTCAACCAAAACTGACTTTGTTTTTTCCTGCTTTTCGTTAAGTAAATCCATAATATCACTCATATTATTACCTCCTTTAATAATCGCCTAGTCAACAATCAGTGTACCAAATTTCTCACCGAAAACAGCCTTTATCACATTGTCAGGTTCTGATAAACTGAACACATGAATAGGTATATTGTTATCCATGCATAAAGATGCTGCTGTAGAATCCATTACCCCTAATCCTTTATTAAGCAACTCCTTATGAGTCAATTTTTCATATGGTTTTGCATTTGGATTTAGTGAAGGGTCATCATCATAGACAGCATCTACCTTCTTGGCTAATAATATGGCATCTGCCTCTATCTCAGCTGCCCTTAAGGCTGCAGCTGTATCTGTTGAAAAAAACGGATTTCCAGTTCCCGCTGCAAATATCACAACAATATTCTTAGTAAGATGGCTTATTGCTCGTCTCCTAATGTAGGGTTCTGCAATCTCTTTCATCTCGATAGCTGTCTGAACTCTTGTAGGTATATCCAAAGCCTCAAATGCGTCTTGCAAAGCTAATGCATTTATACAAGTTGCCAGCATTCCCATATAGTCGGCCGTTGCCCTATCCATGCTTTTGCTGGTTCTTCCTCTCCAGAAGTTTCCGCCTCCTACTACCACAGCTACTTGTACGTTAGCATCTGTAAGTTTCTTGATTTGAAGCGCTACCATATTTAGCATTTCCTCACTTAAACCAAACTTTTTTTCTCCTGCAAGCGCTTCCCCACTAATCTTCAATATTACTCTTTTATACTTTGGCTCCATAGCCCCTCCTCATTTTCGTCTAATCCAACAAGAGGACACCATTGATAGTGTCCTCTCATTATAGCATAAATGTTATTAACTGTTCATCTGTTTTGCAACTTCTTCGGCAAAATTCTCTTCTTTCTTCTCTATTCCTTCGCCAACTTCAAATCTCACCATTTCTGTAACTTCTACAGACTTTCCTAATGCTCTTGATGTATCGTCAATATATTGTTTTACAGAAATTTCGGTGTCTTTTACGAAGCTTTGCTCCAGCAGACAGATTTCTTTAAGTTCTTTCTTAAGTCTTCCAGCCACCATCTTTTCAACTATATTCTGAGGCTTGCCTTCGTTAAGCGCCTGCTGTATTAAAATATTTTTCTCATGCTCAATAAATTCCTGGTCTATGTCAGATTCGGCAATAAATCTAGGATTCATAGATGCCACCTGCATGGCTAGGTCTCTTCCAAGTGTATAGACATCATCTAACGAAGCATCTGTCTTTAAGCCAACGATAACACCTATTCTGCCGTTTCCATGAAGATAGCCAACGTGAACGACACCGGGCTCTTCACACTTAGCAAATCTTCTAATGCTCATATTTTCGCCGATCTTTGCAATTTTATTGTTTAAAGCATCTTGTACTGTGCCTTCTTCTTTATATTGTAGCTGCATGAACTCGTCCATATCTTTTACATCGTTATTTAAAACCATGTCACAAAGTGTATCAACAAATTCAACGAATTCTTCATTCTTTGCTACAAAATCGGTCTCAGCATTAACTTCAATCGCAGCTGCTTTGCTTCCATCTTCGGTAAAGGCTAACTTAACCAGCCCTTCGGATGCAACCCTTCCTGCTTTCTTTGCAGCTTTAGCGAGACCCTTTTCTCTTAAGATCTCAATCGCCTTTTCGATATCTCCATCTGTCTCAACTAAAGCGTTTTTACAATCCATCATACCTGCGC
>JAAYHT010000085.1 GCA_012735285.1 Clostridiales bacterium
ACAATACCGAATACTGATATGCAAGGCAGATAGAACAGTGATACCAAAGATGCCGTTATAACATGAAGCGCTGTCAAATCTAGTCCTACTAAAGGAGCTATTGACATCTCTCTCCTTACTATCCCCAGGATCAATCCATCTACAGCCTGTCTTGGTAACCCTAGCCATCCTTGGATTACAGGAGATAATCCTTTAGCTATTAAATCAAGTATGCCTGTCTCTTTAAAAACGGCAGCAATAAGTACAGCTATCATCATTGCTCCAAAAGCTTCTGTCAAGAAATGTTTCATTCTTATCATCAGCTTTTTACCGTATGTCCCTAAACTAGGAACTAAAAGGTTAGGAACTTGGATTATCATCGGGTCTACTTTACCTTTAATAAGCTTATCCCCTATCATGGCAATGATTACAAATACCGTTAGAGAAATAGCTATTACAAGGATAAACAAGAACATAGATTTAGTCGAGATTAATTCCATTAAGGCTCCTGTTTGAGATATGCATGGTACTGTGAAGCAAACTAAGGTGGTTACTAACAGGCGCTCTTTTTGGCTAGTGCATGCCCTTGTTCCGATAATAGCGGGAACAGCACATCCAAAGCCCATTAATATATTAATAATACTCCCGCCCTGCAGCCCAAACTTGCTCATGATGTTGTCGAATAGTATTCCTAAGCGCGGAAGGTAGCCCAGGTCTTCTAAAAACGAAAACACTATGTAGAACAAGAATACATAGGGTAGTATTAATGCAAATGGCCACTCAAACCCTATTACAAAGATGCCATACTCTCCCACAAGAATGTTTTGTATCATTCCTTCTGAAATAATTGAAGAAATAATACTCCTGAAAAAAGGTACAACTAAGTCGTTAACTAGAGGCAATAAAATAAAAGCTCTAAGAGCTTTCCCACCACCGACTATTAGTCCTATCGATATGGCCATGATCACTATCGCGATCGGTATGCCAGTTATGGGAGCCATCATCAAATCGCTTATCTTTTCCTTGTTCCTATCTAGCCTAGTTGTGGTCTTTCGTACCTTCTGTGTAATCTCTTTGGCAGTCTGATATAGTTTAAGCTTAGCTTCTAAAGTGTTACAGGCTGCACAGCCTAAACCTCCACAGCTCTCTTTTCTTTTGCCAAAGTACATTTCCATATAAAGGGCCTGTTTAAGCTCTTCAATTCCTTGATTCTTGACGGCAATAGTCTCAATAACTGTTGCCCCTAATAAGTTAGATAGTAAAGTTGTATTTATTTCAATTCCTTTTTCCTTTGCTACGTCCATAAAGTTCAAAGCAAAGACAATAGGTATATTATATTCTTTCAATTCTAAAGCCAGTTCAATGCTTCTTTGTAAGTTAGTAGCATCTAAAACACAGATGATCCCATCTGGATTATTGTTCAGGAAAATCTTAGCAACTTCCTCTGCCTGTGATTCAGCAGTCAAGGAAAAAACACCGGGTACATCGATCAAGGTATACTTCTTACCTGATAGGTCCATACTCGCTTGAGTATAGCTCACTGTTGTACCCGCGAAATTTGAACTTATTGCGTCCATTCCTGTTATTTGTGTGAAAAATACACTTTTACCTACGTTGGGATTACCCATAAGCAAAATCTTATTGTCGATAGCAAGATGCTTATGTAAGTCTTTTTCCTTTACGTCAAAGTCCTTGCTCAATTAATGTCACTCTCCTCAACTTGTATCAAAGAAGCTATACAATCTGCTATCGCAATTTCTCTAGAGTCAATTTCCAATAGTGTAGGACCTCCAAAGAAGAGGGAGTCTTTTTTGTAAACCACATCGTTTTCTCTTACTCCTAACGACATTAGCAGGTTATTGTTTGGTACGGATATTATCTTATAGTAGTTTCCTTTTTTTGCTTTGTTGATTGGCATGTTTTTCACCCCCGGTTAGCCATGGCTAACTTGTTTGATTAAAGTTTACCATGGCTAACTCTTACCTGTCAATATATTTTAGAAATTTTTTTGAAAAATTTTTTTAGGGAAAAACAGTAGAAATTTAGACTATTTCACGCTCTATTTCTATTAACTCTCCTTCGACGCTGCCCTCAATGAAATTTACAATATGTGAGGCTATGCTGTCGGCGTGGGAATTTCCGTTAGTTACATAGGCAATTCCAAGAACAATAATTTGATGGGTATCCTGTTCTCCGACTTCCGCAATTGATACCTTAAATTTGTTCTGTACCTTTGCACAGATACTTTTGACTACCTTTCTTTTCTCTTTCAAAGAATGGGACCAGGCTATTCTTATCTTTATTCTAATTATCCCTACTACCATGTCACTCTCGCCTTTAACAAAATGTCACATATACAAAACTAGAAAAATTCTATGTGTCATAATTACTCACTATAATAGTTTAGACAATATTATTATCCCCAGATCAGTTATTAAATCAAGTCTAAAACAGCAAATTCTTTAAAGATATAATAAAAAAACACAATTTTTAACGAATTTTCATCAATTTTTACACTTGGCACGCTGTTTGCATGTATATATGGATATATTAGATCAGGAGGTCTAAATGGAAAGGAAATATAAACTACAGTACTACAAAGACCTAGTTCCCTATACTGAAGGTCTGAAACTACAAGAAGAGGCTTTTGAAGCTGTGAAGAATAAAGAATATAGCGGAGTTTTCATCCTGCTTCAGCACAAGCCGGTTTATACAATCGGCAAAGGAGGAGGCAGAGAAAATATACTTCGCTCGGCAGAATTCTTGAAAAGCCAAAATATAGATGTCGTAGATGTAACAAGAGGGGGAAATATAACTTTCCATGGTCCTGGACAAATAGTGTTTTACCCCATACTCGATTTGACTCTACTTAAGAAAGACGCTCATTGGTATGTTGACAATCTAGAGGAGGTAATCATCAGAGTCTTAAAGAACTATGGTGTGGAAGGAACCAGAAAACCCGAGTATCGAGGTGTCTGGGTTGATGATAAGAAAATATCGGCTTTAGGGATATCAGTAAAGCGCTGGATAACCGGACATGGGGTTTCCTTTAATGTCAATGTGGACAAGGAATACTTCAGTTGGATCAATCCCTGCGGCATCACAGAGTTCGGTATAACCTCCTTGGAAGATTATGTTAGCGATATCGATATGGAAGTACTAAACAAACAGATCATCAGTAGCTTCGAAGAGGTCTTCCAAATCAAGTTTCAATAACAGAAAGTAGGATTAAAGTATGCTTAAGAAGCCTGAATGACTAAAGATAAGAGTTTCAGATATAAAACAAATAGAAGAAACTGCAAATTTAATTAGAAAACTTTCAATTAATACAGTATGCGACAGCGCCGAATGTCCAAACATAGGTGAGTGTTTCGGCAAGAAAACCGCAACATTCATGATAATGGGGAATATCTGTACGAGAAGATGCAGATTCTGTGCCGTAACCAAAGGTGAGGCTACTCCATTGGATCCTTTAGAGCCTGAACGTATAGGACAGGCTTGCAAGGAGATGGGATTAAAACATGTGGTCGTCACCTCAGTAACTAGAGATGATCTCGAAGATGGTGGTGCAGCACATTTTGTTAAGGTAATGAAAGAGATTCGCAAAAACAATCCTGGATCTACCGTGGAACTATTAATCCCCGACCTTGCCGGTAACTGGGAAGCTCTGAAATTAATCGTAGATGCTGAACCTGAAATACTTAATCACAATGTCGAAACAGTGCCTGAACTTTATGAAACTGTTAGACCAAAAGCAATCTACGAAAGATCCTTAGAGCTTCTAAAGAAGGCAAAAGAGTTTAACCCAAAACTTATCACAAAGTCGGGCATTATGTTAGGACTAGGCGAAAATGAAGAGCAAGTGCTCAGAGTAATGGATGATTTAAGAAGTGTTGACTGCGACATATTAACTATAGGTCAATACTTGCAGCCATCATCAGAGCATATAGAGCTAAAAGAGTATATAAGGCCCGAGACATTTGAAGCGTACAAGCAAATTGCAGAAGATAAAGGCTTTAAGTATGTGGCATCGGGACCCTTTGTAAGAAGTTCATACAATGCCGCATTAGGCTTGGAAAAATTATATAACTAAAATTGTTTTCTCAATCTCATTCGTTTACATAGATTTTTACCTTTATACCGTTGCAGCAGGCTGTTGAATAAAACCCTGTTGCAATGAGTATTTTTTGGGCTATTTTTGCTGTAATATTTCATAAAAATCGATAATTGTCGCATGTTATTATAAGTATACTTAGAATATTTGTTTACAAATATCAATTATAACCCATGGTGGAAAACCGGAGTAGTTAATCCTATAATGTCAAAATCCTTTAAACGCTTAGCCTTTTTTGAAGCAATGAAACGTTTGAACAGAAAAGACATTCGCCGAATCGTGGTGCTCACCGGTGCCCGGCGTGTCGGAAAAACCACCATTCAATATCAGATGATCGAAGAACTTCTCAAAAGCGGTATTCCACCACAGAAAATTATATATATATCAATGGATCATCCTATGCTGAAGCTTAGCGGCTTCAGTGATATCCTCGAATGTTATCATGAAAACATCTATGCCGAACAGGACGCATATTTCTTTTTAGATGAAGTCCAATATGCTCAAGATTGGGATAAATGGTTAAAAACAATCTATGACATGCAACCTGATACAAAGGTTGTAGCCACAGGCTCAGCTAGTCCCGTATTAATTAAGGGAACTCAAGAGAGCGGAACCGGTCGTTGGTCCGTAATTCAAGTTCCTACAATGTCTTTTTTTGAATATTGCGAGTTACTTAATCTTGATTTGCCGGTTCTCCCTGAAAAGCTGAAGATAACTACTCTTGCTCATAAAACACAGCAGCAGCTGACGCACATAATGATACAACTTTCTAAGGTCCAAAACCATTTCAATCGCTACCTGCATGTGGGTGGCTTTCCGGAACTGGCTCTTGCTGACAATGATATTATGGCTCAGCAGATAATGCGCGAGGACCTTGTTGATAAAGTTCTAAAAAGGGACTTACCCTCTTTATACAAGATCCGGAATGCCACGGAACTGGAACGAATTTTCCTATACCTATGTAATGTTTCGTCTCAAATAGTATCTATTGAAGCTATTGCAAAGGAACTCAGCGGAGTTTCACGACCGACGGTAGAAAACTATATCCGCTACTTAGAAAGTGCCAATTTGATTTACCAGAGCTGGCCGATCAGCATGGCTGGCAAAAAGATACTAAAAGCTAGACCCAAAATCTATATTGCGGATGCTGCAATCCGTAATGCAGTTCTTATGGATGATTCATTAATTACTGATCCCGTTGAATTGGGTAAAGCTGTAGAAACTGCCGTTTACAAACATGTTGCGGCCTTTTATTACCAGCAAGCAACAAGCGTTGGTTATTACCGCGGTGGCAGAAAAAACAAGGAAATTGACATAGTAGTAGATTATCCAAATAGCAAAAAAATCTTAGTAGAGGTTAAATACCGCGAAGGTGCTTCTATTTCTGATGGCGATGCTATTTCTATACTAAGCCAAGAAGCATCGGCTTCGATTATTGTAACAAAGAACGCGAATGATTTTGGAGTCCATAAAACAAATACAGGTAATGAGATCATCCATATTCCTGCCTTCGCATTCCTTTATCTGCTTGGGCACGCTGAGAAGTGTGGAATAAGGGGATTGGATAATAGCCTTCAAAGATTTTTATAATATCGTTGCAGCAGGCTGTTGATTGAAACCCTGTTGCAATGTGTTTTTTGGGCTATTTTTGCCTCACGTTATTTATATACTATCAATAATAATTCTGTTCAAATCATCGTAAATTGTAAATGCATTTGGAGGTAAAGTCCCTTTGTAAATAAATGAAATAATCTTCTGGATTTCTTTTAATATTTTATCACTGCTCATTTTGGCATATTGCCTAATCTCAGCTTCACTTATTTCAGATAAAGTATGCGCCACTTTATTTCTCAAATTCTTATTCGCCTCTTCACACGAATTAAAAAAGTCAATATATTTCTTGTATTTTTGGCCATTCAGGTTATCAAAAAACTTAAGCATTCCGTTTAATAAGTTCATGCTAATATTCGTATTATCTTTAAGCCCACCACGATAATATTGATCCAAAAATTCCAGCAACTCAGGATTAGTTGCATTTAACTTTTCTTTGCTTAGTTTATCTTCATCATTAGCCCTTGTATATGTAATTCGCGTTAAATCAAATCCAAATTTTCGAGCTAAGAATTCTTGCTGCAGGCGAATTATGTATGGATTAAGGCGCAGCATAAATTCCGACAGCCTACCAATCTTTTTTAGGTTATTTAATAACATGTAGTAATCTATTAGACCACAGAAGGGCTCTTCTTCTACTGGATAAAAATTAAAGTCTATAGCAAGCTTGCTTATTCCCCTATCTTTCTTTAATTTTTGTCTGGCTATTAGATGATCTATTATCTTTAAAATCTTGCTATCAGAGTCCATGCCGTAATAATCTGTTATTAATAATCTTTCTTGTTCGTAATGATATGAATTTATTAATGCAGCAATCTGTTTTAATATCAATGCTTTCCTTACTTGCATTAATTGAGGTTCAGTACATCTATTGGGTGCACCATCTTCATTATCTTCATTCAATTCTATCTCTTCATAAGCAGAATAGGTTTTATGTGTATTTGCTAATGATTTGTTTGATGATTCTTCTGGAGTTTTCACCTGGACAGCTCTAACTCTACCGAACTTTGGTTCCTGAGCGAGCAGACACATGCTTACCTTCATCTGGGGTGTGCCTGAGCTTAAATTAATTAAAATTTCAGCATCAGGATTATCTTCCCTAATCCTTTTCATATGCAGATCAAATAACTCTCCAAAGGCATCAAAATCCGATACATCTTCTATATCGGTGTCAATATATATCTTTTCGAGCGGATGATTATAATCCTTGGAAAACTTGTCCAACGCAATATCAAAACGATGGTCCTTTTCATTTAGCTGTTTCATCTCTTTTGATAAGACAATATATACTTTTTCAGGTCTATAGTGCCTTATAATATGCAGCATTGCACCATCACGTAAAGAACGAACAGGGTCAGTACTACCAACACATGTAAACAACACTCTACTATCCATATCTCGGCTTTATCTAATCCTTTCTAGAATAATACAGTTTGATATTTCCAGTCCCCTACCGGGGGGGGATATATGTATCTTTCTAAAATACTATACAAAATAATATTAAAGGGGGTTGTTTGTATCCGTCCCCTGTCGGGGTTATGTGTGTCTTTAAAATGTTATAGAACACTACTCAAGCTATATTCCTAATATCAATCCGTCCCCTAGCGGGGATTATCTGTATCTAACGTCAGTTTAATGCAGAGTTACGTCAACTTCTTAGAAAGTATTCGTCCCCTAGCTGGGGTAAGAGTTTCTACCAACTTATACATGTCCGTCGTCTATCAGGAACATCTTATCTTTCACGTTTCATTGTGATAGTTAATTATAGCATATATCGGTCCCCTAATGGTGGTTTTTAGCCCTCTAACGTTACTTTGCATCCTCCCATTCCTAGGGTTGCCTTTATTCCTACTCCAGAATATTCCAAGAAACCTAATAGTAGATTAACTAATCTAATCATAGGATCAGGCCCTGTTGAATACAACTTTATGTAGCCCCTAAATCCAGGTATTCGTGCTTGCTTTAGCATAAATGAATTACTTCTTAATGCATATTGATATATACGAGTTCGCTCAATCATCTGCTGCAAGGCCTCTTCATCATCTAAGGCAAAGGAACTGGAAAAAGCATTCCATTTTGATACTGCGCTCTTCAAAATTAAATCTATAGAAGGAAATATTACATACCTTTCATTGCTCTTAAAAGAGCTAGTTGTTAAAAAATCAATACGTACATTTAGGACAGCTTTTCCAGTCGTCAGATGTTTCTCCGCAATATCTGACTCTGTGACTGCATCGGTTATCGATCTGTTTACCACAGTAAATTTAGTATCAAATTTCCTTATTTGAATATCCTCTATTTTCATCAAAAATGGTTCAACCTGTGATATTGCTTCTTCACCTAATAGATTAACATTCCATTCAATTTTATTAGAATTATTTCTATCAGGAATAAGTACATATTGATTAATAGGATTAGGGCCGTCTTCATGTAGATATTCTACATACTCAGGATTTATGTTTTCAATCATTGCGGAATATAGAATATATGCCCAACTTGGAGAGGGTCTAAGGTTCTGATTGCTATCTGTCATTTCTAACTCAAGTTTATATTTCTTAATCATAGTAATTTCCTTATAAAATTTCTATAGTACATTTGCCGAATGGCATATATCTTCCGTTACATACAGTATATTTCAACATACTAGGCGAAACTCCGGCCCGTACATCCTTATCATGATAATGCTTCGGAAACACCTTGTGAAGTAAATTACTAGTAAATTCAAGAGAATTTTTCTCAGATGTTAAAAAAGATACTACTGTTTTACTTTTATAGCCTACGCCTCCTCCGATGTAGATAGTAGATTTAGCCGATTCTTTAGGGCCTACATAGTCAGCAGTAACATTAAACTTTGAAACATAATTACTATAATCACTACTGAATTCCGCAATAGCGTTCTTAATAAATGCGAGATCAATACAACTTCTTTTTAAGATAGTATGATCTAAAGTTAATTTAAACCTTATTTCAGTACCAGGTTTTATATACTCCCGCGTAAAATTTAACCTATTTTCTTTCCCACTCTTGGAAATGTCAACTTTTGTACATAGTATCAATTTGTCAAGGGCTATTGGTTCACTATCACTAATTGAAACAGCCTTCATGATGCTGTTTACAGCATCCCTCTTCTTTGTTTTTTTATGATTCAACAAATGAAGGTATTCTTGTTCCATTATGTCGGCAATACTATTCACCTCTCGCCTAAATTTTCTTTTTTGTAAAGCAGCTTTGATATTATTATAATGTACTTCTTTTGATTTAGAGTTAACTACCAGCTTAGCCAATAATGCTGTTCGTAGGGCACCTTTTAAGCTGCTACCGGGGATATAGGGTAGGCCCTTCGAGTCTTTTATGAACTGCTGTATTTCCATTAATGGTTTTCCCGGCGTTATAGCATCTCCTGCATCAAAAGAATAGGCTATAAATTGATCATAATCGTCCTTTTTTATATCATGTTCATTGCACCATTGAAACAGGTTTTGGTTGCTATAGAGCATAAAACTTGTGTAGTATTCTAACAAATTATTTTTCTCTAAATAGGAGAAAAATCCAGACTGTAGACAAAAAAGGTGCTGGAACATTAAAAACTCCAACACCTTTTTTAATTTGATAAAGAAATTTTCTGATTTGATTAATAAACGGTGGTAGTAGCCCATTTTTTCGTTTCCATTTTGC
>JAAYHT010000086.1 GCA_012735285.1 Clostridiales bacterium
CGTTTAATTCCTTGTTAATTTTAGTCTCTAGTTCGCTGGCAACCTGTTTACGTTTTGAGGTAAGTTCTTGTGATGCTTCCATAAGTTGATTTTTGTATTCAACCAGAGCTTTATTTAGTTTTTCAATCAGTTCATCTGAATTTTCTATATCTTTAAGGTTTTCTACAAGCTCTTGCTTGTAATTAAGTACCTTTTCTATTGAACCCCCATACTTACGTTTGAGACGATCAAGCAGATCTATTCTTTCAATTGTTTCATCTAATAAATCGGGAGAAAAGGATATGGAGTCTCTTTGAAGTCTCAAGTACTTTTTTAAATCTTCTAATTTATAGTAGCAGTCAGAAATAGCTTCCGCAATACTGTTAATATCACCCGAAAAGGATTGGATTTCCTGAAGGAGATTCGAGGCTTTTCCAAGGCTATCTTGGCAAGATGGTGTCTGCTCATATAATATTTCATAAGCGGTTGCCAATTTTTCGAATATCATCTCGCTGTTTTGTAGGAGTTGCATTTTTTCTGCTAGTTTTTCGTCTTCACCAATTTTCGGGTCTGCTGCGACAATTTCATCTAATTCATACTTCATAAAATCTAGCTTACGCTGATACTCTGCATGTTTTTTTACAATACTATCTAGCTTTTGTTTTGTTTGGATATATAATTCATATGCATTTTTTACTTTTTCTTTTATGGGATCAATAGTTTTTGAATCATATCTATCGATAAGTTCTATATGATAAGCTGGATTTAACAATGACTGGTGGTCATACTGGCCATGGATATCGGCAATGTTTTTGCATAACTCATTTAAAAAAGAAACTGAAACAAGGCTCCCGTTAATACGGCAAACACTTTTGCCAGCTGCATGAATTTCGCGGGTAATATAGATGGTCTCTCCGTCATCAATTCCGTTTGAACTAAGTAAGTTTAACACCTCAGGATCTTTAGTTTCAACTATCAATTCAATAACAGCCTTGTCGGCTCCTGTGCGTACGTAGGCGGTATCCGCACGGCTCCCTAAAGCAAGGCTGATAGCTTCTATTAAGATGGATTTACCAGCACCGGTTTCTCCCGTTAATATATGGAACCCTTCGTGGAAATCAAGGCTGACATTCTCGATAATAGCAAAGTCTCTGATTGTAATATGCGAGATCATTTGGTACCTCTTTCAATGAAAATACCTATTTAATTGTCTTTTGTCATCTCATTAAATCTATTGACTAAACTTTGAACATTTGAAGAATCATCTACTATGATTAATATCGTATTATCGCCTGCTATTGTTCCTATGATATGTGGTACGTTCATGGTATCGATTGCTTCGGCAGCTGCATTTGCACAGCCAGATAGAGTTTTTAATACGATTAGATTTCCGGAATAGTCAATTGATTTAATGGTTTCTTTAAATATGGTGATGAAACGATCTGAAAGGGGTTGATCTTGTGAGATTCCAACTGTATATTTATACTTACCGCTTGGCGATAAGGTTTTAACCAGTTGGAGTTCTTTAATGTCACGAGAAACAGTAGCTTGCGTAGCTTTGTAGCCAGCTTTCCTGAGAAGCTCCACTAACATTTCCTGGGTTTCCACTTCATGGGTGTTGATGATATCCAAAATCTTACTTTGTCTCGAGTACCTCATATTACATCCCTTATAAATATTGATTTCAATTACATTACATTATAGCATAGTTTACTTGGACATAAAAGCTAAATATGGTATAATAAATTCAAAAAAATACATATTTTTTTATGGTGAAATTGATGAAAATTCTAGGAATAGACCCGGGATTTGCAATACTGGGATATGGAATAGTTGAGTACAGAGGTAATCGCTTCAGCGTCTGTGATTATGGCGCGATTACAACGGATAAATCATTGGATATGCAAGATCGACTTAAGCATATTTACTGCAGGTTAATGGATATTATTCAAGAACATCAACCAGATGTAGTTTCAATAGAAGATATTTTTTTTAATAAAAATACAAAGACCGCCTTATTAGTTGGCCAAGCCAGGGGGGTTGCTATTTTGGCCTGTGCCAACTCAGGATTGAGGGTTTATGAATATACTCCTTTACAGATCAAGCAAGGCTTGGTAGGCTATGGAAGGGCTGATAAGAGTCAAATGCAGAATATGGTAAAGGTAATTTTAAACTTAGATGAAATACCAAAGCCAGATGACACTGCTGATGCATTAGGAGCAGCGATTTGTCATGCTCATTCAGCTGGCATTAATAATCGACTAAGCTTTACACAGAAATTATAGGAGAGACTTTGATGATATACTATTTGCGCGGAAAAATAACAATGGATTTTGAAGGAGGCATAGTATTAGAAACTGGAGGAGTAGGATACAAAATTTATATTCCTGACAACTCCCCTCTGTATCAAAAAAAAGGAGAAGAGGTTCTCGTCAACATAGAAATGGTAGTCCGTGAAGATGATATCAGTCTTTACGGATTTCACGATTTAGAAAGCTTACAGCTTTTTCAAAAATTGAGAACAGTTAATGGTGTTGGCGTAAAAGCCGCCTTGTCTTTACTTTCGGCAATGCCCCTAAATGAGCTTATAAAAGCGATTATTACAGAGGATATTGTATCATTATCAAGGGCTTACGGCATAGGAAAAAAGACAGCTCAGCGCATTGTTTTAGAATTAAAAGATAAATTGGATGATACAATTATAAGCGAAATGGTAGCGACAGCGACAAGTGATAACAATAAAACTGAGGCTGTCAAGGCTTTGATAGAATTAGGATTTACAAAAAGTGAAGCCCTGAGCGCTTTGGCAGGAGTAAAAGGTGAGAATTTATCAACAGAGGAATATATAAAGCAAGCTTTACGCGGGACAGCAACTAAGTAAAGGAGCAGATGAATGGATCTAAAAGAAAGGATAACAACAGCTAAGCAAAAGCAAGGTGAAGATGAGCTTGAGTTAACGCTTCGTCCAAAGCACTTTAAAGATTTTATAGGTCAGAAAAAAGTTACTGAGAATTTAAAAGTATATATTGAAGCCGCAAAGATGCGGAATGAACCTTTAGACCATGTTTTATTTTACGGGCCACCAGGTCTAGGAAAGACCACCTTGGCTGGTATAATTGCTAATGAATTAGGAGTGGATCTTAGGATCACATCCGGGCCTGCTATCGAACGTGCTGCTGATTTGGCTGCAATACTTACAAATTTAAATGATAGTGATGTACTTTTCATTGATGAGATACATAGGCTTAACCGTACAGTGGAAGAGGTTCTTTATTCTGCGATGGAAGACTATGCATTGGATATTATTATAGGAAAAGGACCTTCAGCTAGGTCAATTAGACTTGATCTGGCTAAATTTACTTTAATAGGAGCCACAACTCGTGCAGGAAGTTTATCTGCTCCTTTAAGAGACCGTTTTGGAGTAATCAGTAAGTTTGATATGTATACAGTTGAAGAATTAATGCAAATAATAAAACGCTCTGCAGAGATTCTTAATGTAAAGATTGACGAGGCTTCTTTAAAGGAGCTAGCTAAGCGTTCTAGAGGAACCCCGAGGGTAGCTAACAGATTATTGAAGCGTGTTAGGGATTTTAGCCAGGTTAAGGGCGATGGCATAATAGATATAAATATTACCGAAAAAACTCTAAAGGCGCTAGGAATCGATAAAGAAGGCTTAGAGGACCTTGATAGGGAAATATTAACTGTAATTATAGAAAGGTTCAACGGTGGTCCGGTGGGTATCGACTCGATAGCCGCTGCTATCGGGGAGGAACGTGTAACAATTGAAGATGTTTACGAGCCCTTCCTTATTCAATCAGGTTTTTTGCATAGGACACAAAAAGGGCGTATGGTATCAGAACATGCCTATAAGCATTTGGGTATTCCAATAAAAAAAGACGAAGAACAGCTAAGCTTTTAATTAATAAGATGAGGTAAGACAATGGTTACAAGTAGACAGATGAGAAGGTTATTTCTATCATTGAGTGTTATATTAATCATTATGACGATATCTATAACCTCAGAAGCTAAGGCAGCAAGTATACCTGAATACATAAAGGTAGGATTAAGATTTAAAGATACTGCCGCTACAACTTATACACTAAGCTCAGAAAGTGGGTTCGTTCTAGGGTCAGTATCTGATGAAGGATTTAAGGAGACCTTACCTTTGCCCGCTTATAACACTTTGATTGCATGCATTGAAGGTAATCATGTTGCCTTGCGGGATACCGATGGAGTATTAATTTCCTTAGATATTGGCAGAAACGGTTGCCTAATGCCTTTAGATTACAAAGAGAATGGTATTATTACTTTTGAAGGTAAGAAATATAGAGGTGGAATAATACTTAACATCGAATCAAACAATAGAATTAAGGCTATTAATTACCTAGCCATGGATGAGTATTTATATGGGGTGCTGCATAAGGAAATGAGCCAGAGTTATCCTATGGAAGCTCTAAAAGCACAGGCTGTAGCCGCAAGAAGCTTTGCAGTTGAAAGTATAGGTAGGCACTACAATGATGGGTTTGATGTTTGCACCACCACGGATTGTCAGGTTTACGGAGGTTATGAGGATGAATATCCTCGTACTAATCAAGCAGTAGATGAAACGAGCGGATTAATAATCTGGGCAAATGGACAACCGGCACCTGTGTTCTATCTCAAAAATAGTGGTGGGCATACTCAGAGCATTGAAGATGTTTGGACATCATCACACCTACCGCATCTTGTAGGCAAAACAGATCCCTACTCTCCTGATTATCCATGGATAGCTACTATTACTTTTGATTCTCTTGAACAAAAACTTTTACAGGCTGGTTACGACCCAGGAAGTATTGAGTCTGTACAAGTGGGCGGAAGAAATTCAGCTGGTGCTGTTTCTGAGTTGATAATAAAAGGGAGTAAGGATACTGTTATTCTAGAAAAAGAGCGTATTAGAACCGTTTTAGGGCCTTCCTTAGTCCGCTCAAGGCATTTTAATATTGGTGAAGTATATTTAGGTAAAAACAGCGTAACTTTCGAAGTTCAAATGATACTGAGTAACGGTACAAAAGTTAAAAATGCTCAAGATAAGATAAATATAATATCTGCAGATGGAAAAATAAAATCTATCACTAGCGAAAACCTTTATATTACAAATGGAAAACAAACTGCAAAAGCTAAAACAGTTGCAAGAGAAGCTAAGTTCGATGATAGTATAGTGGCTAGAGGTAAAGAAGTTACTTTTAGCGGCATGGGATATGGTCACGGAGTAGGTATGGCACAAGATGGCGCCATAGAAATGGCAAAACAAGGCTTTAATTTTATAGATATACTAAAATTCTATTTTACTAACATAGAGGTTCGCTGATGCTTGTTTATGATTTTGACTTTGAATTACCAACTGAATTGATTGCTCAA
>JAAYHT010000087.1 GCA_012735285.1 Clostridiales bacterium
AAATAAAACAAATGAAAGGATCATTTGTTTTTGCGGATAATAGCAGGAGAGTTAAAAGGTAGACATTTAACTTCACCAACGGATGATAGAATCCGTCCAACCGCTGACAAGGTTAAGGAATCTATTTTTAATATGATTGCCCCTTATGTACCTGATTCTATAGTGCTGGACCTATTTGCCGGAACAGGCGGTTTAGGGTTAGAAGCTGTTAGTAGGGGAGCAAAGACCGTTTATTTTGTGGACAACTCTAGAGCTAGTTTAAGAATAATAAATAAAAATATTTCAGACTGTAGAGTTGAAAACAGGTGTAAGGTAATTTCAGGCGATTGGGAACATGCAATTAAAGAAATTCCAGAGCCTGCCGATATAATAGTATTAGATCCTCCTTATCAGTTAGGTTTGATAGAAAAGTGTATAAATAAAATAATTGAATTAGATTTGATTTCTGAAGACGGTTTGATTGTTGCTGAACATGCTTCAGAGGAATCATTGCCTGATAAGATCGGTAATCTTACAAAAATAAAGAATAAGAAATATGGTTCAGTATCAATAACTATTTATACTTCAATGGAGGAAAATGACTAATGAAAAAAGCTCTTTATGCTGGAACATTTGACCCTATTACAAATGGTCATCTAGATTTAATCTATCGAGCGTCCAAGCTGTGTGAAAAATTAATGGTAGGAGTTATGGATAATAAATCAAAAACTCCATTTTTCACTCCTGAAGAAAGATTAATGATGATCAAGGAGTGTACTAAGGATATAGATAATGTTGAGGTAATAGCCTTTGACGGTTTGCTTGCAGATTTTGTAAATTGTAATCAAATCCAAGCAGTTATCAGAGGACTCAGAGCTACAATGGATTTTGAATACGAAATTCAAATGGCTCAGATGAATGCTAGATTGTACAACAAAGATGTAGAAACTTTGTTCTTGATGACGTCTCCGCAATACTCATTTATTAGTTCAAGCATCGTTAAAGAAGTATTCTATCTTAACGGTGATGTCAGCTCCCTAGTTCCAGAAGTCGTTCTTAAAGAATTAAGGAGGAAGTATAATAGATAGAACTCAGGAGGAATAACAGATGAGAGTGTTAGAACTTTTAGACGAGATAGAAGAAATAGTTGATACTAGCTCTGGGTTTCCTTTAACAGGCAAAATCTTGGTAGATGCGGAAGAATTAATGGAAATAGTCCGTGAAATAAGATTAGAGTTGCCTGATGAAATACAACAGGCACAGTGGATAAAGGAAGAAAGACAAAGAATTCTCGAAGAAGCAAAACATGAATATGAGGCAATATTAAAGGATGCTAGGGCTCAAGCTGAAACTCTTATAGAAAATGATGACATTACTATGAAAGCCAAGCAAAGAGCAGATGAAATAATGAGGGTGGCGGAAGAAAACGTTAGGAACTTAAAAATTAGTACGTTTGATTACATAGATAGCATTCTTTATAATTTTCAAAATAAAATGGAACAATTACATGCTACTTATTTTACAGATCTGTTTTCTGATATCCAAAAAACATTCGATCAGATCAATGAGACCTTGTCCGAGAATAGGAATGAAATAAAGGATATGCTTTATAAAACAGAG
>JAAYHT010000088.1 GCA_012735285.1 Clostridiales bacterium
TACTCACCTCATCTTCCAAGGCCATTATAGAGCTTTACGTAAGGTCAATGTCAATAGTATTATAAATAAATTAACCCTGTAATCTGTGACTACAGGGTTAATCATTATTTCACCTTAGATTTAATTACCTCATAACCTAATTTAGTAATCGCATTTTCTATTTCTTCAATCGATACCTTATCTTCGTCAAAATCCAGCTTTACTTTGCTTGTGTTAAATGATATTTTTGTTGACTCTTTATCGATACCTTCTAGGCTTTTAAGAGCTCCTTCAATTTTTTGCATACATGATGGACATGCTAAAGTTTCTAATTGAATTGTTGCCGATTTCATCTTTTTATCTCCTTTCGTGATTTTAATAATATTACCTTAATCTATAGCGTAATAATCTCATGCCATTAAGAATAACTACTAAGATACTACCCTCATGCACAAGCATACCTATTGACATATTAACCCAATCGCTAAATATTAAGTTTACTAACAGTACTACTACAACACCTACAGCTATAACGATATTTTGCCTCATGTTTCTAGCTATAGCTTTTGTTAATCCGAGGGCATGTGGCAGACGGCTAAACTCCGAATTCATTAAAACAACATCTGAAGTTTCTATAGCTACATCTGTACCGCTACCCATAGCTATACCGATGTTGGCTAAAGCAAGTGAAGGACTATCGCTAACACCATCTCCAACAAAGGCAACTATATGTCCCTTTTCAATTAGCTTTTTAATATAATTTGACTTATCTTCAGGCAACATATTACCATGAGCTTCTGTCAAACCCAATTTTCTACTGACCAGATCAACAGTGCCCTGATTGTCACCTGAAAGCATTATCAAATTCTTCACCCTTAATTTTTTAAGCTTCATTAGGTCTTCTTTTACACCAGGTCGTATCTGATCTTTTATGCCCATTAATATTTTCAGTTCTCCATCAACGGAAGTCAATACTAGGGAGTTCCCATCTTCTTCGAAACCTGCTATATCTCTTTTTGCTTTTTCATCAAATTTCACTTTTTCTCTTTGCATTAAGGCAACATTTCCTACTGCTACTCTGTGACCATTTACGCTTGCTATAATTCCTTCACCTTTAATTACTTCCGTATTTTCCACCGGAGATACTTTTATATCACCTATCTCTTCTAATACAGCCTTTGCTAACGGGTGATCAGACTCACGCTCAATACTTGCAAGGTATTCTAAAGCCTCTTCTATCTTGCCTCCGTAGTATTCTTTTCCTGCAACCGATGGGTTACCTACAGTCAGTGTGCCCGTTTTATCGAATACCATTGTATCCAATCTACTGAAATCGCTAATTACTTCACTTCCTTTAAGCAATACTCCATTGCGAGCCCCATTTCCAATACCAGCAACATGGGAAACCGGCACTCCTATAACTAAAGCACCCGGGCAGCCTAGGACTAATATAGTAATCGCAAGTTCAACATTTCGTGAGAATAACCAGACTACAAAAGCTAGGACAAGAACCGCCGGGGTATAGTATTTCGAGAAACGGTCTATAAAGCGTTCGGCTTCCGATTTTGAGTCCTGGGCTTCCTCTACTAATTCAATTATTCTGCCAAAAGTAGTATCTTCACCCACACGGTCAGCGACGATTTGAATTGTACCATTATCTAAGATTGTACCTGCATAAACCTTTGAGCCTTTTTCCTTTGCAACGGGGATAGATTCTCCTGTAATGCTTGCTTCATTAATACTGCCTTCACCATTTAGAACTGTACCGTCGACAGGTATTTTTGCACCAGTCTTAACGAGTAAAATATCACCAACATCTACATCGTCTACTTCGACTTCTTCAAATTCTCCATTTTCCATCTGTTTTAGTGCGCTTTCTGGTGCCATTTCCGTCAGCTCTTTTATCGCAGAACGGGTTTTGTTTAATGTCCGCTGCTCTAAGTAAGCCCCAAATAAAAACAGAAATGTAACAATAGCTGATTCTTCAAAGTTTCTAATTACAAAAGCACCGATAACAGCAATAGTAACTAAAACATCTATGCTAACTACCTTAACCCTTAAAGCCTGATAGGCTTGAATAGCTATGGGAGATACGCCTAAAACCGAAGCAAGAACCAATGCCCAAGTGAAAATATGAATATTGCCTATTGTCCACTTGCTTAAAAAAGCTACTGCAATTAAGATAGCATTTATTAAAGCAAACTTATTTTTATTTCTTAGAATATACCGCTGCATCTCTCCACTCCCCTTTGAATCTACGCCCCTCCTTTAAGCCCGATATGCTTCATCTAATTCAGCTAACATTTTGTATACAGCTTCATAGCTTTCACATGTATCACAAGGAACGGTATAGTTATTTGTTACTTTTCGTAACTTTTTAAATTCATCATCTATTTTGGGTTTTTCTGATCCTGCCTCTATTATCTTTTCATTCATTGAATCAAATAGTTTACGCACTTCAAGAAATTCCGGATGTGTACCTCCATGAACACGGGCTACAATTGGTACATATTGCTCTAATATTTTAAGATATTTATCTTTTACTTTGTTAAATTCAGCCATCATATATTCTCCTTTTCTTTTTTTGTTTAATTTGTATCTTCATTTTAACTTAAATGATTTCTAGAAAAAATGACCTAGGTCAAAAACTAGTAAAAAAAGTACTATAGGAATTAATCTATAGTACTCATCACACTTCCCTTATCTTATTATAGCTCATCTATATTGCTTATACCCGTATTTAAACCTATAGCTTCGTTAACAGGCAAAGAGAAACAAATACCTTTTCCTTTTGTATTTAAACCTGCCTCTCGGGTAATATTCTCCATGATTGCATGCCCTTTTTCTTGTTCTGTAAGTATTAATACTACATCCTTTTCAGGTTGTATAGTAATGCCAAGATATTTAACAGCCTCTTCTGATCCTAAACCCCGGCCGTGAATTACAGTACCACCTGTTGCTCCTACAGATTTGGCTGCTTCCATAACTTGATCAAAATAGCCGGTGTTTACAATAGTAACTATTAAATGATAAGATTCCTTTGTTTTTATACCCATACCTTCACTTCCTATCTTAAGATTTTCCTCCGTTTTCTCTATAGTCATGGAAAGGGCTTTACTAATACTACTTAAACTCATAGTAAAAGCAATACCAGTTCCTGGCTTGTTTAAATTAATTTTATTCTGGATCTGATCTAAAATATAGTTTGATAGTTTTTTTGTTTGAACGCTAACAGAAACAATCTTTTTTCGTCCACCATAGCCAAGAATTTCATATATTTTTGATTTAGCCGTACCATGCCCATGGGTAAGAAAAGTAACAGGCATATGACTTTTATCAAATAACTCAGCCAAATCATCCCTTAATTCGTAATCCATTATAGTGATTAGTGCCTCATACTCGCGCACTGAACTATCATCTACCATTAATGAACCTCCCATATTAACATTTTAATATATCTTATATATCTTCAGGATTATCTAAATCTATAATAGTATCAGCTTCAGGTATAACAGCTTCTTTTTCTGCAATTCTCGATTTTATGGTGTAGGCCAAGCCAAACAAGGAAATAGTGATAACCGGGAACATAGCTACAAGGGCTACAATACCAAATGCATCGGTAAATACATTTCCGCCGCTGACTTCACTAGCTCCTATAACAAGCGAGAGCATAAAAGTTGCTGCTAAGGGACCTGAAGCTACCGCTCCCGAGTCAAAAGCGATTGAGGTGAATAGAGGCGGAATAAAGAATGATAAAACCAGAGCAATTAAATATCCCGGCACTATGAAATAAAGGATTGATAATCCTGTGATAACCCGCACCATAGCTAAAGCAACAGATACGGCAACCCCCATGGATAAGCCTATTCCTAAAGCTTTGCCGGAAATTACTCCTTCCGTAACCTCTTCAACCTGTCTTTTTAAGACGAAAACTGCAGGTTCTGCAGAAACAACGAAAAAGCCTACAGCAAATCCAACAATAATTATTATCAAAGGCTTAGAATTTTGAATAAGTACGCCACCAAGCTGAAATCCGGCTGGCATAAATCCAATATTTGCACTACCTAAGAATAATACAAGACCTAGATAGGTATAAATCGTACCTACAGCGATTTTTAATATTGACTTTTTATTTAAATGTATCCTCCATATTTGAAATATGGCGAAAATTAATATGATTGGGAATAGAGCTATAGCTACTTGTGAAAACTGTTGTCCGATATTAGAAAGATATAACGATCCTATGTCTGAAAAAGAATACAATTCAGGCACATCTAAAGCACTGCCACCTGATGGGCTAAAGAACAGACCTAAAATTAACATAACTAAAATCGGTCCGATAAGAGTTAAAGCTACAAGACCGAAACCATCTTGCTCTGATGTTTTATCTCCACGAACTAATGCTAGCCCAAGCCCGAAAGCCATTACGAAGGGTACTAGAATCGGACCTGTGGTCACCGCTCCAGCCTCCCAGGCAATAGAAAGAAATTCTTTTCCTGTAAAAAATGATAGTATAAAAGCTGCTAGATAACAGCCAATCAATATATATGAAAGGCGAATCTGGAATAATATTCTCAAAAAAGCCACCGCTAAAGCTAATCCTACACCAACCGCAACGGATAGTATAATAACTGAATCTGGCACACCGCTTACCTGGCCAGCCATTATGATTAAATCAGGCTCCGCTATAGTAACAAATAAACCTAGAACAAAAGTAAGTACTACTATTAAAAATAAATTCCTAGTTTTTACTATCGAAGAACCCAAATGCTCACCTATCGGAATAAGAGACACGTCTACACCTAAATTAAATAATGCTATCCCTATAATCATTAAAATAGCGCTTACTATAAATAGGATGGTACCACTCCATAAATGCATTGGCGCTACAGTAAAATTCAGGATTAATACTAAAATGATAATGGGTATTATCGACGATGCCGCCTCTTTTAGCTTTTCCAATAGTAATTTGCTCACTTAACCACCTTAACCCTTCAAGACTTAAAAATATTTCGGATAATAACTCAATTTTAGACACAGTCTGTATTATACCAAAATTTTAACAAAAAGTACAGGTTAGATACCTGCAGATGGCTTTACACCATGGTTTGACACAGTTATTCTCCATATTATTGTACCAATTATAAAACCAACTAATGCTGGTAATACCCATCCCATTCCATAATCAAACCCTGGTAGATATAATTGGGCAAATTCAATTATTTTGCTAACTGCTACAGTCTCCCTAATTGTATCAGGTAAGGCGTTACAGAAGTCAAAAAACGCTGCTATGGCTGCTAATAGGGTTGTCCATCTGTATATATCCTTTTGCTTATTTATCAGCGGTGATAATAGCGATAGTATTATCAGAGTAATCGCCAGTGGATAAAGAAACATAAGTACCGGAATAGATAACTGGATAATTTTATTTAATCCAAAGTTTGCAATTGCGAATGAAAAAGCAGTAAATAAAACTGCATATTTGTTATAGGATACTGAATTAGGAAACAGTTTACTAAACATTTGAGAGCATGAAGTGATTAAGCCGATTGCAGTTTTTAAGCAGGCAACGGTAACTATAGCAGCCAGCAATACTTTTCCTATGAATCCGAAGTAGTGCTCGCTAACCATGGACATGATAGCACCCCCGTTATCCCCAGGGCCGACGCTGCCCAAGCTTGTAACCCCCATATAAGCCAAGGCTGCATATATAACACTCATCCCAATAAGACATACTATCCCTGATTTGAAGGTTTCAATTGCTATCCTCTTAGGATTTTTTACTCCTAACTTTTCAATGTTTGCAATGATAACAATTGCAAAAGCAAGGGAGGCTAAAGCATCCATCGTATTATATCCATTTAATATGCCTGTAAATAGGGGCTTATCAATGTAATTTACCTGCGCTTCAAATTGGCTTACCCGTCCCATTGGGCTTACAAAGGTTGCTATTAGCAATATCGCCAATAGAACTACAAAAATAGGTGTAAGATATTTACCTACCCAATCCAGGATCCTTCCCGGGCGCAGTGAATAATAAAGGGTGACCACAAAGAAAAGCAATGAACATATAAATAAGCCTAACCTAAGATAGTTCTCAGCAATAAAAGGATTCAAGCCTACTTCAAATGCCACAGTTGCTGTTCGAGGAATGGCAAATAAAGGCCCAATGGTTAGATACAGAGCACATGTAAATAGGATTGAATACAACCTATTTACTGGCTTCGCCAATTCAAATAGGCTATCACTTCTGGAAAGTGCAGTCGCAATAACTCCCAACAGCGGTAGACCCACACCGGTTATTAAAAAGCCAATTGTAGCCTCTGGTGTATTTTTACCTGCCAACTGCCCCATTTGTACAGGAAATATTAAATTGCCTGCACCAAAAAATAGCCCAAATAATAACGCTCCTATTAATATATTCGATTTAAAGTCTAGCCTTTCTTTCATATTAACTCCTTTATCCTACATATTTTATACTCTTGCATCAAAATTATTCTAGATGCTCTATTTCATAAACTTTTTCATAAGATTTAGATTCTTATGGCTTGGATATCTTAAAGGTATATCGATCAAATTTGATTTTTTAAGGATACTCTTGTAGTTCGAAAAGGTATCAAAGCTGGATTTTCCATGATATCTGCCCATACCACTTTCGCCTACTCCGCCAAAGGGCATGTGGCTAGTCACCAAATGCATGATTGTATCATTAATACATCCTCCACCAAATGAAATATCGCGCAAAACTTTTTGTTCATTCTCTTTACTAGTAGTAAAAAGATATAAAGCTAAAGGTTTAGGATGCTTATTAATTTCATAAATAACATCTGTTAAATCTTTAAACTCCAAAACCGGTAGAATTGGTCCAAAAATCTCCTCCTGCATTAAGGGACTGTTCCAAGAGACATTATCTACAATGGTAGGAGCAATTTTTAGTGTATGCTCACTATATTCCCCTCCCAGGATTATTTCTTCATTTTCAAGCAATGCTAATAGCCTATCAAAGTGTTTTTGATTGATAATCTTAGGGTAGTTTTCATCTTGGCATGGATTCTCGCCATAAAAATCTTTTACCACCTTCTTCATACTCTTAATCAGTCTATCTTTCACAGAATAATGAACCATGAGATAGTCAGATACGACACAGGTTTGTCCGGCATTTAAATATTTGCCCCACACTATCCTCTTAGCCGCTATATCGATATTAGCAGTTTGATCTACAATGCAGGGGCTTTTCCCGCCTAGCTCCAAAGTGACCGGAGTTAGGTGTTTTGATGCTGCCTCCATAACTGTTTTCGATAGTGTAAAATAATTGAGGAGTTTTTGAAGAAAAAGAAACA
>JAAYHT010000089.1 GCA_012735285.1 Clostridiales bacterium
GAATATAGATCCTAAGGCTTTAGAGCAAGCTTTTGAGAAGTATAAGAATAGGGTTAAGGCTGTTATAGTAGTACAGCTATATGGCATTTCTGATGATATGGATGCAATTATGACTATATGCAATAGATACAATGTTCCTGTCATAGAAGACGCAGCAGAAAGCCTTGGAAGTTTATATAAAGGGAAGTATACAGGGACTATAGGTGATTTTGGGATATATAGCTTTAACGGTAATAAGATCATCACTACGTCAGGTGGTGGAATGCTTGTAAGTGGTGATGAGGAAAGAATAAAAAAGGTGAAATTTTGGGCTACTCAGTCAAGAGATAAGGCAAGACACTACCAACATAGTGAATTGGGTTTTAATTACCGAATGAGTAATGTTCTTGCAGGAATAGGAAGAGGGCAGCTTAAAGTATTAGAAAAGAGAGTAGCTAAGAAGAAATACATCTTTGAATACTACAAGAGAGAATTAAGTCAATTAGAAGATATAGAATTTATGCCAATAAATGACTGGAATGAACCAAACTATTGGCTAAGTGTTATAACTCTAAAAGGCAAGGTTAGACCATTAGATATTATGGAAGCACTTGAAGAGGAAAATATTGAATCTAGACCAGTATGGAAACCTATGCACATGCAGCCATTTTTCGATGATTACGATTACATAGGGGGAGAGGTCAGCCAGAAGCTGTTTGAAAATGGTGTATGTTTACCTAGTGATACAAAGATGACAGATGAGGATCTTGAAAGAGTGTGTGGGATAATAAAAGGGCTGTGGTCAAAAGATGTATAGAAAATACTTTAAAAGACCTTTAGACTTTATTCTATCTCTCATAGCGATAATAGTTTTGAGCCCAGTATTTATAATAATAGCTATACTAGTAAGAATAAAGCTCGGAAGCCCAGTAATCTTCAAACAAGAAAGACCGGGACTTAATGAGAAGATCTTTACAATGTATAAATTTAGGACAATGACAGATGAAAGAGATGAGAATGGAGAACTACTTCCTGATTCAAAGAGACTTACAAAGTTCGGTAGAATGCTTAGATCAACTTCGTTAGATGAACTACCTGAACTTTTCAATATTTTAAAAGGTGATATGAGCTTTGTAGGCCCAAGACCATTATTAGTAGAATATCTGCCTTTATATAACGAGCAACAGAGAAGAAGGCATGAAGTTAGGCCTGGTCTTACAGGTTATGCTCAGGTGAATGGTAGGAATGCTATAAGTTGGGAAGAAAAGTTCGTGTATGATGTTGAATATGTTGATAAACTATCATTTTTATTAGATATTAAAATTATTATTTATACGATATTAAAAGTATTTAAACGTGAAGGTATTAATTCAGAAACAGCGGCTACAATGGAGCCATTTAAAGGTTCTTTTAACGCGGAGGATCGACTATGAAAAATATTGCAATAATAGGGGCAGGCAGTTTCGGAAGAGAAGTTGCTTGGCTGATAGAGGATATCAATAAAAAAAAGAAGGAATGGAATATTGTAGGGTTCATTGACGACAATGAAGAAATTCAAGGAAAAGTAATAAATGGCTATAAAGTAATTGGCAATATTGATTCTTTAAAAGATCATGGAGAAATATATGTTTCTATTGGATTAGGAACACCTAATGTTAAAGAGAAAATAGTTAATAGATTGAGGCAGTTTCAAAATGTGAAATTCACAAATCTTATACATCCTTCCGCTATTATAGCTCCATATGTTAGCTTAGGTATAGGTAATATTATTTGTGCTGGAAATATTCTTGCTGTAAATGCTAGAATCGAAAACTTTGTAACAATTAATTTAAAATGTACAATTGGACATGATGTTATATTAAATGATTTTATTACAGTAGCCCCAGGAGTCAACCTCTCTGGTTTTGTAACAGTTGGTAAAAAAACGGATATAGGTACCAACAGTTGTTGCATTCAGGGTATAAATATTGTTGAGAATACAATAATCGGGGCGGGTTCAGTAGTGGTTAGGGATATAACGGAACCTGGAACTTATGTTGGAGTTCCGGCAAGGAAAGTTTTTAATTAGTAATATGAGGATAACGATGAAAAAAGATTTATTATTAATAGCTCATTTTTGTAGTGATTTTGATGGAAAAGGTAATAACAGATTTAATTATTTAGCAAATCTTTTTTCTGAAAATGAGTTTGATGTAGAATTGATAACTTCTGATTATTCTCATAGTAAAAAAGAAAAAAGGAGTAAAGAAACCAAGAGAGAAATTAATTATAATGTTACTTTCATCGAGGAGCCGTCTTATAGAAAAAATGTATCTTTTAAGAGATTCTATAGTCACTACATAATGGGTCGTAACTTAAACAAATATCTTAAATATCGAAAAAAACCAGATATTATTTATTGTGCAGTTCCTTCGTTAGATGTTGCTAAAGTGGCTGCAAAATATGCAGCAAAAAATAATATCAGATTCATAATTGATGTGCAGGATTTATGGCCTGAAGCTTTTAAAATGGTTTTTAATATGCCAATATTTAGTAATATATTATTTTTTCCGATTAAAAAGCAAGCCGATTATATTTATGCTGCAGCCGATGAAATAATTGCGGTATCACAAACTTATGTAGACAGAGCTTTGCAAGTTAATAAAAAAGCTAAAAAAGGCTATAGTATTTTCCTTGGAACAGAATTACAAGCTTTTGATAGATTTGCAAAAGACAATGCCGTGAAAGATAAACCCGAAGGTGAGATATGGATTGGGTATGTGGGTACACTAGGTCATAGTTATGACTTAACATCGGTAATAGATGCATTAGCCATTCTTCAAAAAAAGGGTATAAAAAATATCAAATTTATTGTTATGGGGGACGGCCCTTTAAAAACTCAATTTGAAAAACAGGCTAAAGCAAATAATGTATACGTCGAATTCACAGGAAGATTAGATTATGGGAAAATGGTAGGGTTATTAAATTCTTGTGATATTGCAGTTAATCCAATAAGTAAGGGTGCAGCTTCAAGCATTATTAACAAACACGCTGATTATGCGGCTGCTGGTCTTCCTATTATAAATACTCAAGAATGTCAAGAA
>JAAYHT010000011.1 GCA_012735285.1 Clostridiales bacterium
CCCCGGCAATGGTTTTTAAACCGTCTGCCATCATATTCATTCCTAATAAAAAGAAACCGATTCCACCTATTGCGGATATAATTGAGACCATAGTAACACCTATACTTTATATTTCTTTAAATATATACCGTTTAGTTTAAAAGTCAAATCTTATTTAGCAAAAAAGTAACCCGCTCGGGTATTGAGCCCGAACGGGTCAGATTATCGACTGCTCTTATTTAATTTACAATGTAACAGGAACGGATCTGGGTATTTCCTTTGGTATCTACAAATACTTTGTAGGGCCCTACTTCATATGTTCCCGCAGAGTTATTCTTTATTTTATACGTTACGCTAATCACATTTTTTGAACCATCCTTGAATAACTCGGTAACAGTTATAGTCAAATCATTTTGGTTGCCAGGCAGCTTTTTAACGAAAGCCGATGGGATTACTGTTACAGCGTTCACTGTCGCTATCTCACTGGTTATACTTGCGGTTTTCTTACCTGACGCAGCATTGTTGGTATTCGTTACAACACAATAATAGTAAACATCATCTGCCACTTCGGGCAATACAAATGTATATTCTTTATCCGTTGCGTTTTCAATGGCTTCGCCTCCTACAACATTTCTTGTTGAATTTCTATACCATTGATAGGACAATTCTCCGCCATCATATGATTCGGCTATTGCCTTAAGCGTCACTTTGCTACCCGCTTGACCGCTAATTGCTGTATTTTCAAGGTATACACCCGGTTTAACAGCATCGCTATAACAGTTGACTTCAGCCACAGCCTCCACTACGGCCCAGTTCACAACTCCTTCTTCCAATCCGGACAGAGTTCCGGTTAATCTGTACAGACCGTTTCTTGTCGGATTATACGAAGGATTTGTGGCTGACCATGTTACATCCGCCTGTCCTGTTCCGCCGCCCACATATTCCACTGTGATCTTTGATGGAAGCTCAGCAGCTGCAAGTTCCGAAGGGGTAGCATATTTCCCCGTGGGAACAAAAACAGGTCTATCCAGGTATGCCGAAGCGATTTGTTTCGGGCGCTCTGCCGAATCTTTTCCAAATACTTCGTCGACATAATTAAGGGCTACAAGGGTGTCAGACTGTATCTTTCTAACTGCTGCATCTTCAATTGCCTGCAACTCGGGGCTCAGTACGTATGGAGTTCCGATTGACCTGCCCACCATGCGCTTGCCGGCGCTTTTAACGGCTTCAATGTACCATCTGCTCCAATCCCCGATGGCTTTCAGCTCTCTTTCGTAGCTTCTGGGGGCATGGGGATGGTCCTCGTTCTTAAGCATCCACTTATAATGATCCACAGTGTTTTGCATTTCATATTCCAGACAAGTTTCCCAACTCTTCAAAACCCGATGAATAGTGTCTGCGGCTTCCGGTTCCCATCCGTTAGCCATCTGGTAAACAACTGCAGCGGACACTGTGCCCACATCGTGAAATTCAGTCACGCTCAACTTATCCAAAGTATCGCAGGACGAATGATAGACATAGTCGGTAAAGTGCCATGTGAGCAAGGCGGGAACAAACGTACCGACTCGATTGAGTGCATTTACCACGAAAGGTGAATGGGCTGAACCCCCTTCATAGGGATTGAAATCTACCTTGAAATCCGGGTTGAATTTTTCCTGTACCATGAGCCCGGTCTGGAGGTACAAGTCATTCAAATAAAAACCGGGATAATTATGTACAGGAGTCCTAACAAAGTTGGTGCCTCCCGTCCATAGCGAGAACTTGTCGGGCTTACGTACAAAGGTATCATATTGCAAGGGTAGATTCTGTTGGCCTGGGAAAGTGAAGTTGCCGTAGCGGTAGTGTAAATCAGCATCTACCACGTCTCTTGCCACATTTGCAGGGTCAGGCGTTTTTTCGATGAGCATGCTGGAGCCCGTCTTTTCCGGATCGCCGCCTGTCATATCCAGGTCAATAGAGCCTTTTACATTCAGGAATTCGCCCCTGTATTTTTCTTCCCACCAGTTGGTCATTCGGATCTCATCGCCCCACACAAAAGTGATGGTTCTTTCTGGTCTAGCAAGCTCACCCTTGTTGATCATCTCCATCATGGTCTTTGCAATTACGAATCCCATTGCCACACCAGAAGCGTTGTCGTGAGCTCCTGGCTCATTGATATGTGCGGGCACATAGATCCTTTCCTCCGGTTTTACCGCGCCCTGTATTTCCGCAACCAGCATTCGCTGGGGCTTGCTTTCATATGTGCCGAGAGCACATACGGACATATAAACCGGCCCGTCGGCAAGCAGTTGCTGTATAGCATCGAACTGATCAAGGGAGAAGTGGAAGGGAACCGCAACGCCAGGTTCTGCATAACTGCCCACACTCCTATAAGGTACGTAGTCTGTGTACCAGCGTTCTCCATCAATAACCGGCATGTGATAGTCCGGCGCATCGGAAACCCGCATCAGTACGGCAATTGCGCCCACATTGTTCGCGTAGGTGCGTGCGTTATTGTGGACGGTCGTAGTAAGAAGAATTTTGCCGGCGAGATCCTCCGCAGGAATGCCTTCTGAGTTGCTATTTGCCGTTAATGCCCCTACATAGACAACTTCGCCTGTTTTCGTTCCGGCCGCTATGTTTTCTTCAGGTGTCTTGTCAGGATCGGTAAGCGCTGTAACAGGCGCATTGGTCGGAAGGTGTACCCTCTTATTTACTTCTTGCATTTTAATAAAATCTGGATGACCTTCTCCTTTTTTAAGTGCTTGGTAAAGCCAGGTACCGTTATCATTAATGTGATCCGGATAGTACATGGAAGTAGGATCAATGCAGTCTGCCAAAACATTAATTTTGTTGATATGAGCTTGTCTTTCCTCTGGTGACAGTGAGCCGGTGTATCCGTCAGGACCGTCTACAATCTGTAGAGATACATACTGAGGATTCCATGCGTTACCATTGGTTCCTTGGTGCTGGAACCAAACGCAGTCGCCCTGATTGCCGGCGGTTGTCCTCTCAACATCCTTAAATCCAACGTCTTCAAGTTTGCTTTTAATGTCCTCCATTACTCCGTTAAGCCAGTTGCCGTATGAAGTACGCCAACCTTTATAAACGAAGGCAGCGTATCTGAGCATCTCATCCCCATCGAGGGCGTCGCCGAACAATTCAACAATTTCATCCAGTGTATAATGATACTTATGGCCAGATGCATTGTCGGCATAGGCAGCAGTGATGCCTGTAGAAAACAGTAAGGCAATCACAAGAATCAGACTTATCAGCTTATTAATTTTCTTATAGCGCATAGTATTTTCAACCCCACTTTAAAATAAAAGTAACTGAGAATTAAAGTTCCCTCCTTTTTGGTTAGTTTTATTCCTAAAATTGCAAAATGAAGCTGAACAAAATAACAGCAGTGAGTAGAGATACAGACTGCTGTAATAGTGGAATTTTATTATAAATGTAAATTCGAGTACTGGGAGATCTATACTATGTGATCAGATACGGAAATATTTGAGTGAATCGAACGATGGCGTAACAGCTTCCCAAAGTAGGGTATCTGGTTACCAAGGTTCAGACTAGTTCAGCTCATTATTACAATTCAGGCTTGTTTTTATTATATCGGTTATTACAGACTTTTGATAGGAGTATTGTTATATATTATTTGCCAGCTAATCTTCTAAATCGACAAATAGACTTATTTTAAAACCGCAATTTTCGTATAACATTAGAATTAAAAACCACCTATTGACTAATCATTCTTTCAATAGGTGGTATAGTTTTGGTGAAGGTGGTGAGAGTCGAACTCACGTCCGAAAGTATGTCCACAAGACCTTCTCCGAGCGCAGCTGATGTTTTGTTGTTTCGCCTCGTCCGTCGCCCATCAGCAGGCTACGGCCTCAGCTATCCTATTGTTCCTCTGTGCTACTAGGAGCTCACACAGAGTTTTCCTGTATGTTTGACGCCAGGTCTCCGACCTACAGGTAAATCGGAGTTGACGCGCAGTGGCTATGCTGCCAGTGCGTAATTTGTTTTGTTGTTTGCGTTTATATTTAATCTGCCCTTTTTTACGTAGACTGGCAAACTACGGCTCGCTTATCTTGCTGCAATACCCCCGTCGAAACCATTTCACCCCCATGAATTTTGCTGCACATATATTATACCAGAAAAAAATATTTTTTAAACCCTTAAATTTTGCTATTGACATTATTCTTATATTGTATTATTGTATTAAGTGATTAATACAGTAATACAAACCAGAGGGGGTTTAATATATGACGGAACAGTTTCAATCGAATATACCGATATATTTGCAATTAGTCAAAAAGTTTAAATACAAAATAGTCTCGGGGGAGTTAGAGGCTGGCTCTAAGATAGATTCGGTTAGGGATCTGGCAATAAAGTATGAGGTTAATCCCAATACCATGCAAAGGGCACTAACTGAGCTGGAACGAGACGGATTAGTATATTCAGAGCGCACAATCGGTCGTTTTATTACAAAAGATAAGGAGTTGATTGTAAAGATGAGGGAAACAATTGCAGATGAAATAATAGATCAGTTTATAAAACAGATGGAAAGCTTAGGTTATTCCAAGGAAGAATCCATTAAGCTTTTTCTTGAGAAGATAGAGAAGGGGGCATCTAAATGAATAACTTGGTAGAGATTAGAAACCTTACAAAGAGATATGGAAGCAAGGCTGTACTAGCTAATATCAACTTATCATTGAAGCCAGGCCGTATAATCGGTTTACTTGGACCTAATGGAAGCGGGAAGACTACTTTGATGAAAATATTGACAGGAGTACTTAAAGATTATGAAGGAACGGTAACTATAAAAGGTGAAGAGGTTGGGCCTTCGACTAAAGCAGTAGTGTCATATCTGCCAGATAAATCTTATTTTAGTTCCTGGATGAGGCCTATTGACGTAATTAAGCTATTTAAGGATTTTTATGATGACTTTGATGAAGAAAAGTGTATAGATATGCTTAATAGATTAGGGCTTGATGAGAAGGCTAAAATAAAAACAATGTCCAAGGGCATGGTAGAAAAATTTCAGTTATGCTTAGTTATGTCAAGAAACGCTATGCTATATGTTCTTGATGAGCCTATTGGAGGAGTGGATCCTGCAGCTAGAGATTTCATACTACAATGAAAATGCTACTATTTTCATGTCTACCCATCTTATTTCAGACGTTGAGCGAATATTTGATACTGTATTGTTTTTAAAAGAGGGGGAAGTAGTTCTTCATGGCGATATAGATGATATTAGGGCCAGGGAGGATAAATCAATAGATCAGTTATTCAGGGAGGTATTCAAATGTTAGGTAAATTGGTGAGATTTGATATAAGGTCAACTTGGAGAAGTTTTGCCGGAATATATTTATCGATAATCCTGGGTGTTATCATCGTATCGCTTATATTTAAAAGTATTATGGTCGCAGGCTTTGTAGCGTTTGCGATTTCAGTTACAGTGATTGTGGTAATGATACTTAATCTATTTAGATTATTCAACACAAGCGTATTCTCGAAAGAAGGCTACTTAACCTTGACGCTGCCTGTAACTTCAGGTCAGATAGTAGTATCCAAGCTGATAGTAAGTACCATGTGGATAGTATTGACAGCTATAGTATCCATATTAGGACTATACATTTTTGTGTGGAGTATTAGAATTATAGAGAGTCCCTTTGCGCTATTTCCTCACATTCGTGAAATAATAAGTCTGCTAGATTATGAATCGGCAATAACCCTTATACTTTTAATCCTGGTGGTTCTAACTACCTGTGTTAAAGAGATGGCTAAATTGTTTTTAGCCTGTTCTATTGCGCATTTAAAGCAGCTTTATCGTTTAAGAATAATTGTTGGAATACTATCGTTGTTTGTACTTTCATGGCTTGAGGTTTTTGTTGTGCAACAGATTGCGAGATTTGTTAGCATGATTTGGCCAAAGGCTGAAGAATTGTTGGAGTTACTATCCAGTCCTATCAGCGCAAAGCAGCATTTCGCATTGTTTAATGGTTTTTTAAGTGTAAGCATTATATATGCTATTGTATTAATAGCTGCTTTTAGCCTGGGAGTCGTATGGATAATGAACAATAAATTAGATCTAGATTGATATGTAAGCCGCAGTTTACCTAGCGGCTTTTTTAATGGGGAATACGGGCCAATGATTTTTTAAAATATAGTATTATGGAAAGCACAACTGCGATTTTTATCAATAGGGGTATAATAAAATTTAAGGATAAGGGATTGGTTATAGCAGTTCCCATAAGTATTACTGGAATCATGCCCGGAGTTACTGCAATCAAGGTTCCTGCAATAAAACTTAAGTAATCAATGCCTGATGCACCAATAAACATGCTGCACAAATCAAAGGGAGGGCCCGGTATTAATCGTAAAACTATTACTGTTAGCAGGTTGTTTGACCTGCTAAATTTAAACATAAGGCTCAGATGTTTATTCTTGGATATTATTCTTTCTATTCTTTTATGTCCTAATTTCTTTCCCAATAAAAATCCGATGGTGGATTCGACAGCTAGACAACAATAGCTGATCAGGATAGCGATTTCTGTTTGAAAGATAATGCCGGCGGCAATATATAGAAGGATAAGGGGTATTATCATGATAACAGATTTAAGGCAATACAAGCCTAAAAGAATAATAAATGCTATAAATGGTGACTTTCCGGTGGGTATAACCATATTATCAATTGCCAGCTTAAGGAAATTATAAGCTAGTACAATAAATATGGGTACTAATATTATCCCTATTATGATATAATTCTTTCTCATCTTATCACCATTATTAAGTATTATATTTTATTATAGCTCCTATTAATAACTATTTATTCTAAAGTTTTTTCTAGTAAAGTCGATAATACTTTAGATCTATGCTCATTGGGAGGAATTGCATGAAGGCTAAAATTTTATTTGCTTACGATTCGGCTAAAGAAGAAGACAACATAAAGACTTATCTGAGCGACTTTGAAGTTTTAATTGCATCTAATGGCTTAGAAGTTATAAGACTTTTGGAAAAGAACACTGATATAGAACTTGTAATCTTGGACTTAAAGATGAATGGCTTGGAAATACTAAAAGAATTGAAGTCATTAGATAAACATAAATATACCAGGGTTATTATAATCAGCGATCACAATGAACTGAAAAAGGAAACAGAAGGATTAAAGCTTGGAGCTATAGATTGTATAAGAAAGCCGATAAATTGGGAATCTTTGATTATTAAAATAGAGATTCATCTTGAGCTTTTAAGAACACAGCGACTAATCGAGGTTGAACTAAGCGATAGCCTCTTGTTATTTAAAACCATATTCAACCAATCCCCAGTTGGAATCGCGATTGTTGAAAACAAAAGACCATATAAAAAACAAGGCCAGAATTTACGCCTAATCAACCCGATGTTTGAACAGATAATCGGGAGACCTAAGAGCGAACTTAGAAATATTGATTGGACTCAAATAACACATTCGGATGACCTCCCAGAAGATATAGAAAAATATGAGCAGTTTCTAAACGGTGAAATAGATAGGTACGAGATAGAGAAGCGTTACATAAAACCCGATGGCTCACATGCCTGGGTTCATATGATAATTACTGCTCTTAATTTATACAATTCAGACGATAAACATCTTTGTTTGATACAAGACATAACTGACCAAAAGTTAGCAGAAAATGCTCTTAAAGAAAGTGAACGGAGCAAATCTGTTCTTCTTTCCCATCTCCCCGGAATGGCCTATCGATGCAACTTTGATCGAGAATGGACAATGAAATTCGTTTCAGAAGGATGCTATGATCTTACGGGATACAAGCCTGTTGAATTGCTTGATAATAACAGGCTTTCTTTCAATGATTTAATTGATCCCAAATATAGAGAAAAGCTATGGGAAGAATGGAATAGAATTTTACCTAAGGGCCAGATGTTTGAACAAGAATACGAAATAATAACCAAGGGTGGTGAGCGCAAATGGGTGCTGGAGATGGGGCAGGGTATATATGACGACAATAATGAGATTATTGCCCTTGAGGGAATTATTATAGACATCTCCGAAAGAAAAGAACAGGAGATGAAACTGAAGTATTTGAGTGAACATGATACTACTACGGGGTTATTTAACCGCAGGTATTTCGAAGAAATTCTATTACAAGATAAGGATGAAAAAAGGGCTGTATTGTTATTAATTTTCAATAGGATGAGTTCCTTAAACTTAGCCTATGGCTATGGATTTACTGAGAACTTAATTAAAGAGATTGCAAAAAATCTTTCAACACTTACATCGGAAAACCGAAAATTATTCCAGATATCATTTTCAAGATTTGCATTCTTTATTACCAATTATGAGGATGTAGAAGAACTTAAGAACTTCTGCGAAGAAATATTTAATTTAATGAAGGCTATGCAGATCCTGCACACAGTAAGATGCTCAGTTGGTGTTTTAGAGATAAGAAGGCAGGATTGCGACGCTGGAACAATATTAAGAAATGCATCTATAGCTGCTGAATTCGTTGATAAAAATCAGGTGTTCGGCTATAGCCTGTTTGAGGATAAATGGAAATTCAAGATGATTCGGGATGCCGATATCAAAGATGAATTGGTAAAGGCAGCCTTTGACAGGAAAAGCGATAATCTTTTCCTGGAATTTCAGCCAATTTTAGATCTTAGAAAAAACAAGATTAGTGGGTTTGAAGCCTTGGCGAGGTTGAAAAGTGACAAGCTCGGCATTGTATTACCAAGGGAATTCATACCCATAGCTGAAGAAACTCAATTAATCATACCCCTTGGTCAAAAAATCATGTATAAGGCGGCAGAATTCCTTAAGACACTAGAGCAAAAGGGCTATGATGATGTAAAGGTATCAGTAAATGTTTCTGCCTTACAGCTGAATAGCGAGGAATTCTTAGAAGATCTTACTACAGTTATAGAAGATACAGGAATTAACCCTAAAAACTTTGGCCTAGAGATAACGGAGACTATTTTCTCTGACGACTTCAATATGATTAACGAAAAACTAGGCAAGGCGAAAGAAATGGGTCTGGAGATATCAATAGATGATTTTAGCACAGGCTATTCTTCTCTTGCACGAGAAAGGGAGCTAAATATTAACTGCATAAAAATCGATAAATTCTTTATAGATAAGTTGCTTTCTATCGGACCGGAGGAATCAATTACAGGGGATATTATCTCCATGGCTCATAAACTCGGCCACTATGTAATTGCAGAAGGCATAGAGGCGGAGGAGCAAAAAGAATATTTAGTTGATAATAAATGCGATATGATGCAGGGCTATCTCTTTAGCAGGCCGTTAGATCAGGAATCTGCCATAGAATTGTTGATTGACTCTAACGGCTAGTGTCAGCAAATTCGTTTAGTATAGCGCGAATAGAGTAATAGGCATTAACCCTAAAAGCCTCAAAGGGCTGTTGATTATATTTATGGCCATGCCAGTATACTTTAATAAATTCGTCTAAGATTTCATCCTCTGATAGACCTGATTGATATTTGCCAAGGATGAAATCTTTATATTCCTCAGCAGTTTCTATTGCAAGGTCAAAGTAGCTTGGTTTTATTTCTTCCGGAACAAAACCATAATGGGGAGAAACAATATAATCAGCATCTATCTGCTCTGCTTTTTCTATCGAATCGATAGTTTCTTTGTAACTTTTTAATATGGCCATCAACATTATTCCGTCTGAGTTTAAATGGCCAATTGTTTCAGCAGGAAATAGAACTTTGCTTTTCATAAGGTAAAAACTAAGTGAACAGTTTGTATGACCGGGGGATTCGTGAATTTCAATAGCTTCATCACCTAGGCTGATTTGATCCCCCTGTTTTACGACCTTATCAATTTTAACATAGTCATCGCTGTAATCGTCTGCTATTAAATATTTAATTCCAGCAATCTCATTTTTAAAGCTGTCTAAAAAAGATTCTTCTACTTCCTTGGACATTTGCCTGATCCTACTTAAAGTACTTGGTTTTTCAAACAAGTACTTTGTGTATTCCGAGCCAACAGCGATCGCAGAGGGCCAGGCCTGTTTAAGATATGGCAATCCACCCATATGATCATAATGGGAATGGGATACCATGATGTAGTCTAAAGTTCTATTAGCAGGAAGCTCTCTTTTAATATTTTCAATCAATTTGTTTGCACAATAAGACATGCCGCAATCTATTACGGCAGTTTTTTTATCACCTATTATTAAATATACTTCCCCTCCAGGACCTCCCGTAACCCTTTTTATAATTTCTAAAACATTAAATCTATCGTGTTTCATACCGTTCCTTTCTAGCAAATTTTATTAATCTAGTCCTAAGAATTCTTTCCAAAGAGGCAGTTCCCTTTGACCCTGGGCATAGCCCAGGCGATAACTCTCTTCAAGCTTATCGTAATTGGTTTCTTCCCTAGTAACAGGCATTGTATCAGGATAAACGAGAAAGGCCTTACCCTTTCTTTCAAGTTCTTCAAGTTCATCTAGTGTTTGATTGTAGTTTTCATGACGTTTTAACATTGTATCCATTACAGCCGGATATTTTCTGTAATAGAACTTTAGAAATCCCTTATACTTTACAGGATCCCTCCTGTATCCCTTTTCATGGGTGAGGACAACGAAGAATTTTTCCATCTTGTCCTTTTTTGCAATTTCTAAAGGAATTCCTCCTACTATACCACCGTCGATATAATATTTCCCTTTATAATAGGTTTTAGGCATTAAAAAGGGATATGAGGATGAAGAACGTACAATCTTCATCAAATCATCCAGGCTGTGGACGTCCTTTTTAGAAAAATATTCTACCTCACCACTGTTGCAATTAAACGCACCAATTCTAAATTCTGCAGGATTTGCCATAAAGGTTTCAAAATCGAAGGGCATAATTGCATCGGGGTAAGCAATTTCCTCATAGA